>JAFDFW010000284.1 GCA_019309605.1 Deltaproteobacteria bacterium
TGGTGCACGCAGCGTACACGCATGCACACAGCCAAACGACGAGCGAGCTCGTCGCAAGGCAAGCGAACTTCCAAAAGGGGCGATCCGTGCCGGATCGTCCCTTTTCTTATGGGGTCTTCATTGGTTGCTCGGGACGGCGCTGAGCGTCACTCGTTTCCCTCGTGGCATCAGTACTATTCGGGAACCGGCGTCACCGTGATGGCGGACGAGCCTTCCCAGTCACTCGGCAGTACCTGGAAGTTGAATAGCTCTACCGGCTCTTCGCCGTTGTTGCGAGCGTGGTGATCCGCATTGCCGGACTCGTAGAAGCACTCACCTGGGCCGAAGTCCGAGGTCTTCCCCTCTTGTGTGTACGTCAAGGTGCCGGAGGTAACGCACCGCAGCCCTGGCCCTGCGTGATGGTGATTGCCGATGAATCCACCGGGCACGTACGTCACGGCGGCAACGCGGAGTTTGTACTTGCCGTTCAATTCGTCGAGGTTGCCTGTGATGATGTGCTCGGCCTTGAGATCGGCACGAATCCCGTTGCGCTCAACCTCTCCGGCAGTCGGTTCCGCTTCTCCGTCACCAGTCGGTGCCTTCGAGGGTTGGCAAGCCGTCAGGAGCAGGGCGACGATGAGCGGATGTATGGGAATTCGCATGGGGCGAGGCTAACACAGCGCGAGGTTGGTCTTACCATCGTCTGCCGCTAGGGGTGTGAACGATGACGACAACTGCCAAGAAGCTAGTCCCGCCTTTCGATCTTGAGACCGCGGTTGCGAAAGCCCGTTTGGCCGAAGACGCTTGGAACAGCCGCGATCCGGATAGGGTTGCGTTGGCGTACACGGAGGACAGCCACTGGCGCAATCGAGCTGAGATCTTCCAAGGGCGCGATGCGATTCGGACCTTCCTTTGCCGCAAGTGGGACAAAGAGCGCGAGTACCGCTTGGTCAAGGAGCTCCTCTTAGCCCATTGAGCGCATGCTGAGAGCCGAATTTCGCGGTACTAGATGTTATGTCGCGTGACTCACAGCGCAGACAGGGCCTTTGAATTCGCTATGCCCTCGACCGTATCGTCCTGTCGCACGGCGAGAACATCGAATCGGACGCCAAGGCGGTATTGCGCAAAGCCTGGGCCAGGCCGCTCAGATTCGAAAGGTAGTCGCACCAAAAGAGACGGACGCCAACGTGGATCGTGGTGTTCGGCGTGCATTGCTGGCTCAGGAAGCGAGCTGCGCAGCCACCAGGTTGGCGACGTTGCGTGCGGCGACCGCCTCTGTCTCCATCGTCGAGACTGCGAACTCCATCGCATTCACCCAGTAGAAACCGTCGGCGAGACGGAAGGGCGGAAGGTCGCTGCTCGGGCGCAGAACCGGGTAGGCCTCCCAGCGGATCTGCTCGACCACATCGCGGCTGGAGAAGAGCTCGTCCAGAAGCGACTCCGCAACCGGCTCTCGACTGAACAGCTTGTAGACGTGCGCGCCATCGGGCGCGGTCGCAACAAGGCCAAACGAGCTGAATGGGATCGTGTCGTCCTCCACCGTGAGCACCGCGTCGGGCAAGTCGCCGGCGCTGGCCAGGCCAAAGTAGTCAGCCCGAGGCGTTCCCTTGACGAAGGTCGCCCAGGTGATCTGGAACGGGCGCGCGCGCAGGGCGGAGTCGGGCGGCTCCACCCCGGACAGCGCAAGCGCCGCTGGACCGGCCGGCGTCGCGAGCACGACGACGTCGTGCGATGCGAGCCGACCATCCGACAGCTGCACCGTGAACCGTGCACCGGCCTTGGACACGCCCGCGACCTCGGTGCCGGTCTGCAGCGTCGCGCCGGCATCGCGCACCAGCCCTTCACACACGCGGCGGTTACCGCCGCCCACCGAGAAGAGCGTCCCAGCCAATCCTGCGCCGGCGAGCGCAATCGAGGTACCCAGCGCGTTCATGGAGACGTCCTGCCCGTACATGATCCGGCCGACGGGCGTGGCGTACTGATCCACGAAGCGGCCCCGCACGCCGCTGTCCGCGAGCCATTGGCGCCCGTCCTTCTGGAGCAGGTCGGCGAGGCCGAGCTCGGAGCAAAGCGCCGACGGAGAGTCGAAAGCCGCGCCCCGCTCGAGATGTTCGTAGACTTGATTCCACTGCTTGACGCCCCGAACGACCGCGCGCTGCAGCCGCAGCGGCGCCATCACACCGAAACGCCACACGGCAGCCAGCCGCGTGAGCAGAGCCGAATCGTGAGTACGAAACGCGAAGCGCCGCCCGTCCCACACGCCCACACTCTCGCTGCCATCCCCCTCGCGCTGATGAGGCTCGACACGCTCGAGCCCGAGGTGATCCACGAAGCCCGCCAAGTAGCGATTGGTCTCGTGGATGATCGTTCCGCCGGACTCGACCGGCGTTCCGCCCACATCGAGCGTCGCAAGTCGTCCGCCCAGCTGGGCATCACGCTCATAGACGGTTAGCGCGGCCCCCTCCCCCAGCGCCTGGCGCAAGAACCAGGCCGCGGAGCAACCGGCGATCCCGCCTCCGATGACGGCGATGTTCGGCGAGCTCATGGCGTTGTCCGAATCGCGGAGGCTGGCTGCGTTGTGTCGTGCATCTGGTGGAATGACATCGGCCAGCAGTATATCGCCAATCACGGGGGACCTCGGGATGGTCTGTCCGAAAACCGGCCGGAAGCGCCTTCCTACAGCGTGGTTGCCTCGATCCACTCCACGGTCCCCGAGGTCCCGTCGATCTCCACGGTCTCGCCCGTCTGGAAGCGCTCGGTCGCGCACGAGATGCCCATGACTGCGGGAATCCCATACTCCCGGGCCAGCAGCGCGCCGTGGCTGAGGACCCCGCCGGTCTCCGTGATGAGGCCCGCAAGCATCGGGAAGACGTGGGTCCATCCGGGATCGATGTTTGCGGCGACGAGGATCTCGCCCGGTTCGGTGTTGCCGAGATCGTGTAGGTCGCGGACGACGCGCACCGCCGCGCGCGCCTTGCCCCTCGATGCGCCGTAGCCGACAGAGTCTGCGCCGGGGGCGCTTGGATCCGGATCGCCCTCGGCGATCTCCCCCTCGGTCTCGGCGTCATCGAACAGATAGGTTGCCGGACGGCGGTCCTTCCAGATCGCGTAGTGGGCCTTGCGTTCCGCGATCGTCTCCCCGAGGGCCGGGCGCGGGCGCGGGTCGCCGACGAGCGACCACATCGTCTCCCCGTCGAGGAAGAAAATGTCGTCGGGTGCGTCGAGGATGCCAGCTTCGGTAAAGCGCCGGCCCCGCTCGAGGAAGAGATTGCGCATGTGCTGAAGGAGGTAGTCGAGGTGATAGCGCTGATCCTCCCGGTAGCGCGTGTAGATCTGGACGTTGTGGATCAGCCAGCGCAGGACCCGCCGGCGCACGAGCCCTCTGGGGCCCCATCCAACCGCGGCGAGGGCACGGCTCACGGCTGTGTCGCGCCGAGCAACGGCTTCGGCCTCGCGCGTTGCGGGATCCGCAGGCGCCCGGTCGCCGCGGAGCTGCGCACGGACGAAGGCCAGTACCACCTCCGGGTCCTCTCGCCAGCACGGTTGGGAGATCTCCCGGGCCACCGAGCGGTGGCCGTGGCGGGAGATGAAGTCGTCAAACCGCTGCCAGACCTTGGAGCTGGACGTGCGCGCCCGGATCGCGTCGTAGGCCTCCCCCTCGAGAATCGCCTCCCGCAACCCGGCGTCCTCGCGCGTGAGCTTGCCCAGGTGCCAGACGTCGCGGTTGATCTCCTGAGTGCGCGTGTCCGCAAGACCGCTGATGACGGAAGCATAGAGCCCGCCGTCCGCGTCGTCGCACCAGGCCCTGAGGCGACTGGCCAGGGTTGCGTGCAGGAAGGGATTGTGAAAGCCCATGCCCCAGCGGATCACGCGGAAGTGCTCGGAGCCGAGGGCGTCGGCACGCTCGAGCTGCCCGCACCAAGTGGCGTCGTCGAGCTTCGTCAAGTCCTGGGCGAGGAGCGGCACGATCTCGCGATCGATGGCCTCACAGTGGCGGCGGAGCGCCTCGACGTTACGGCCGATCGGCGCGCGCTTGTCGCGGGCGAGGGCAACGAAAGGGCCGAGCGCGTGGCGCGGCTTGAAGGGCAAGGCGCGTAGCCGCTCGCTCCACAGCGGCGTGAACCAGTCGAGGAGGTCGGCGGTGCGCATCGCCGG
>JAFDFW010000285.1 GCA_019309605.1 Deltaproteobacteria bacterium
TCGGGGCACTGCGACGGGGGAAAGCGAAAAGCGCTCTCGTCGCGAGCACAGGCACGACCGCCAGCGTCGCGATGATACTTACTTCGACCGAGGTGACCCATGACGACTGACTTGTCCGACTACGTCTCATCGCGAGCAGCGGTTCTCGATGGTGTTCGGCGCATGCTGCGCGACGCCATGAAGCTGCGGATCGAGCTCGAGTCCATCGACCCCGACGTGCCTCTCTTCGGAACGGGTCTCGGGATGGACTCTGTCGACGCGGTCGAGCTCGTGGTGCAGCTCGACGCTGTGTTTGGGTTGACGCTCGCGGGCTCCCCATGGGTTTCCGCGAAGTTGCGCACGGTCAACACGATCGTCGACGCGATCATGGAGCTCGGTAATGAGCCTTGAGGACGAGTACCGGTCGGTTCGGCACCGGGCCGCGCTGAGCCGTATGGATCACGTGGGGCTCGTCCGAGTGAGCGGCGATGACGCGACCGAGGCGGTCGACGCGATTTGCTCTGGCGACCTTTGGGTTCGGGATGGACGGATGCTCCAGACTTTGATCCTCGGCGAGCAGGGTCAGCCCGTCGCGGATGTGTACGTCTGTCCGGACGACGACGCCTGTATTCTGATGTTCGAAGGGATCACGACCGAAGAGCTTTCAGCATGCCTGGCCCAGTACGCCGATCCCGAGCTCGCGATCGAGCTCGAAGACCTTCGACCGGCGTACGAGCTGCTCTCCGTGAATGGCCCCTACGCCTGGGAGGTGCTGAGCAAATGGCTGACGCCCGACGTCATCGGCCTTCCCTACCTGAGCTTCTATCACTTCGATCGGGGAACCTGCTTCCGCGCCGGCAAAACCGGCGAGTACGGGTACGATCTCGCAATTCGCAGCGATCACGTGGGACGTGCGTGGGAGGCGTTACTCGAGCAAGTTAGCGCCTTGGGTGGTGGCGAGGTCTCTTTGGAGACGCTGGATCTGTGCGCGCTCGAGAACGGGTTCTTTTCCGTCCGGCACGCCTCGGCCGAGGGGCTCACCCCGCTCGAACTACAGCTGCAATGGCGCGTCTCGGTGCGCAAGAGCTTTCCGGGCGCCACGGCGATCGAAGAGCGAAGAGCGAAAGGTATGGACCGTCGCCTCACCCACTTCGTTGCGCGAGAAGGGGTCAAGGCCGGCGACCCGATCCGCGACGCCGGCGGCCCGGTGGGCCAGGTGACCGCCGCGGCCTTTTCGCCCGGCATTGGAGGTGTCGCGGGGATGGCGCTCCTCGACCTCTCCGTCGCCCACCCCGGAATCGACGCGTTCTTCGTGCCCACATCGAACTCTGGTCGACCCATTCGCACGGTCTCGAGCCCGCTCCTCTTCAACCGGAGTCTTCTCGTCGACCCGCACCGGCACACCTACGCCACGCGCGACGAGACGAGCGATCCTCCCTTGTGGCTGGGGTCACTTCCATGAGGAGGTTCGCAGAACAGCGAGTCTTGGTCACCGGCGCATCGCGCGGCCTGGGGCGCGACATTGCGCTGCGTTTTGCGAGTGAGGGGGCTTCGGTCTTCATCGGCTATCGGAACCGGCGCCAAGAGGCCGAGGATTGCGCCGCTCGATGCGTCACGTTCGGCGTCGAGGCCACGCCGATCGCGCTCGACCTCGCAGATGCCGCGTCCGTCCGGGCAGCGATCTCGGGCTTGCCGGCGCTCGACGTGTTGGTGAACAACGCGGCTACTGTCCGCGACCAGTTCTTTTTCCTTCAATCCGATGCCGACGACGCAGAGGTCATTGCGATCAATCTAAGCGGCACCATGGCATGCATCCGCGCCGCGCTTCCCGGCATGATGCGGTCCGCAAAGGGGGTCGTCGTCAACGTTGCCTCGGTGGCAGCCATCCATGGAAGCCCTGGACAAGCGAGCTACTCTGCCTCGAAGGGGGGAATCATCGCGTTGACGCGGACGCTGGCTCGCGAGCTCTCGGGACGCGGAATCCGCGTGAACGCCGTAGCTCCGGGGATTTTCGATGCGGGTATGGCGCAGCGCATGGATCACCGCGTGCGAGAGGCCCGGCTCCAGTTGCTGCCGATGGGCCGGGCCGGGCGGTCCGAAGAGCTTGCCAGCGTCGTGGCCTTCCTGGCTTCCGACGAGGCCAGCTACATCACGGGGCAAACAATTGCCGTCGACGGGGGAATGACCGCATGATCGCGTGGCTCGTCGCGGGGCAGGGGGCCGAGCATCCGGGGATGGGGCTCGAGCTCGCCCGATCCTACGCTCCGGCGGCGGCGCTTTGGGAACGGGCAAGCGAAGCGGCGGGCAAGGATCTGCTTCAGCTTTCGGACGCCGGTGGTCGATCCCTGTTGCGCACGGAGTACCTTCAGCCCGCGCTCACCGCAGTTGCGTTGAGCGCAGCGTTGTTCCTCCGCGACGAGGGGATCGAGCTGTCAATCGCGCTAGGTCACTCGGCCGGGGAGGTCGGAGCGCTCGCACTCGCCGGGCATCTGAGCTTCGAGGATGCCGGCTATCTCTCGGCGATGCGCGGACGGGCGATGGCAGAGGCGGCGCGCGCTAGGCCCGGTGGGATGGCAATGGTCCGTGGCTTCAAAGCGCAGGCGAGAGAGGTCGTCGAGCACGGTGCGAAGGCCGGCGCCATCTTCGACGCCGGACAGATCACCGGCGACGCGTATTTGGTTGCAGGCGACCGCGCTGCGTTGCGAGCCGCCGCTTCGCTGGACGGAGTCTCTCCGCTCCCAGTTTCTGGGCCGTGGCATTGTCCACTCATGGAGCCCGCCGTCGCCGAGCTCCGACCCGTGGTCGAGTCGGTTATCGAGGATGCGCACGGAACGACCGCTTGGGTGAGTAACGAGACGGCCGAGCGCGGCGCCGCCGATGCGAAACAAGCCGGCGAGCTGCTGCTTTCACAGCTCACCCGACCCATGAATCTTCACGACGCCATCGAATACCTTCTCCGGGAAGGAGCGACGGAGCTGGTGGTCTTGGGCCCTCATCGCGTACTGCAGCACATCGTCAGACAGCACTTTGACGAGTACACCCAACCGCGAATTCACGGCACCTCTTCTCTTCGAGAGTTGCAGATGATCGTCAAGGAGTTGGCATGACACGAACGAGCGAGGAGCATCGAGGTCTCGGAGCGAACATCGTCCAGCGTCTCCTACAGCACAGGAGGCCCTTTCTGTTCGTCGATCGGATCAAGCGCTACCGGTTGGGAGAGGCCCGCTTCATCGAAGCGGCGTTTCAAGTCTCGGTGAGCCATCCCGTGTTCGACGGACATTTCCCCGATTGGTCCTTGTGGCCCGGGGTCTACGTCGTCGAGGGCCTCGGACAGACGGCGCAGCTTCTGGCCACGCTCGATGCGATCCAGAGCGCGGGGACGGCGCGCCAGGATGCGGGGCTCGGGCTCCGGACCCTCGATTCACTCGACGCGGTCTACTCGCTTCGGCCGGGTGCCACTCCATCGGCAGAAGGCTTGGCCCTGCTCGAAGACGTGTCGCGATCTCCGGTCGTCGGGCTGGCCAGTCGCATCGACGTGAGATTTCTCGAACCCGTGCTGCCGGGCTGCCGGCTGGACTATCGTGCCGAGTGGACGCTCGAGCAGAACGGAGTGATGGAATTCGACGTCGAGGCTTCGGTCGGAGGGCAGCCGGTCCTGCGCGGGGAGCTTGGGGCGAGCGTCAACACGCGGATCCCCCGTCGCTCTGAAGACCCAAAGAGGCGGTGAGCTCGCCTCGCATGCCGTCGAGCACGATCCGAATCTTCTCCTCCGCAGAGAACCTCCGGCGCGTCTTGCGACGGATGTCCCGCACGGCGGCCTCACTCGATTGTTTCTTTGTTCTTGGCATGGGACACTCCTCAGCAGGGCTCTCGCCTTCGGCAAAGTGTCTCTTAACTCAGAGCCCTTTTGTATCCGAGTTCAGCTGACGGGATACAGTCGGCTGATTACTTCACAGTGACGACGAAGTCGCCCTCGTTTCCGAGCGGTGGACCCTTCAAGATTGCGTCCCATTCGGTCTCGCCGAGCACGTGCCGACGGCCAAACCCGAGCACGTAGGCGGCGAGCACCGGAACGGCTTCGGTCGTGGGGATGAACCCGGGACCGCAACCGTCTTCGTTGGCATCCGGCCGGAAGAACAATAGGAGATCT
>JAFDFW010000029.1 GCA_019309605.1 Deltaproteobacteria bacterium
GGGGCGCATCAACGGCTCGAATCGCTGGGCGAGCGAGACGAACGAATAGGCGCTCGCGCCGAGCGCCGCGAGGTAGCCGGAGCGGCTGGTTTGCATCAGCGGTTTGCTGACCTCGGGCCCGTTCGCGAGGCTGTGCACCACGATGTCGAGGCACGAGTCGCCGAAATCCTCGCGGAGCTTGTTGGCCACCCCATCGATACTAAAATCGCCTCGTTCGCGGTAGCGCTTCTGCTCACGGAGCTCCTGCGGTGCGTCTTCGAGCGAGTCGTACTCTGCGTCGAGCGGGTAGATCTTCTCGAACTCGAACTTGCTCCCGTCAGGCATCGCGAGAGAGGCATCGAGCTTCCCGCGCCGCAGGAGCGCCTCGAAAACCCCAAGCGCAGGCGGCCATGTGCCCACGCACACCGAAGCCCCGGCCAGGGCGAGCGCTTTGGCAATCGCAAACCCGAACCCGCCATCGTCCGCCACGCCCGCGACGAATGCCCGCTTCCCTGAAAGATCGATCGGCAACATGCGCGGAACCTTATCGCCAGTTCCGACAAACCGCTACACTCCGCGCCATGAAGAAGAAGGGTCAGGGGGTCGAGTACGTCCAGGTCGCCCGGAGACTTCTTCGGTTGGAACTTCGGCCTCGCGGCCGGCGGGTTCGGCGGCCTTCTCATCGCCACGCTCGTCATCACGGTGATGTATGCGGGCCTCTGCTTTAGCATCGCCGAAATGACGGCGGCCCTCCCGCACACCGGCGGTGCGTACTCGTTTGCGCGGTCAGCAATGGGGCCGTGGGGCGCTTACATCACGGGACTGGCCGAGAACATGGAGTACATCCTGACGCCCGCCGTGATCGTCGTCGGCATCGGCGGTTACCTCGGAGCGATCTTCGGGACCCCCGCGAGCGTCGAGCCGCTGTGGTGGCTTGCCGCATACGCTGTCTTCGTCGGCCTCAATGTCGCTGGCGTCGAGGCGACCTTCCGGTTTACCGTCGTGATCACCGCGTTGGCGCTCGGCGTGCTGGTCGTATTTTGGATCACTGCGATTCCGCACTTCGACCTGGAATGGGCGCTCAATATCGAGCCCGAGCCCGGCCGAAGCCGGTGGCTTCCGCATGGGGCAGCGGGAATCTTGTCGGCGCTCCCCTTCGCGATCTGGTTTTTCCTGGCGATCGAGCAACTTCCCCTCGCTGGGGAGGAGGCCCATACCCCGGCACGTGATCTGCCGCGCGGCCTACTTTACGGCCTGCTCACTCTCGTCGTGGCAGCCTTTCTCACGCTCTTCTTGAACGCCGGGATCGCGCCGGGCTCGCAGGCACTCGGGTCTTCCGCCGAGCCGCTGTTCGAGGGCTTCAAGACGATTTTCGGCGAGGGCCTCGGCGCCAAGCTGCTCGCCCTCATCGCCGTGACCGGCCTCATCGCGAGCTTCCACAGCATCATCTTCGCCTACGGCCGGCAGATCTTTTCCTTGTCGCGGGCGGGCTATTTCCCGAGGTGGCTGTCGCGCACGCACCCGCGCCGCCAGACACCGCATGTCGCGCTCTTCGTCGGCGCCCTGCTCGGCTACGCGGTCGCGTACGGCATTCACGCGCTCGGCCCGGAGCATCCAGTCGGCGCAGTTCTGCTCAACATGGCAGTCTTCGGCGCGGTCATCGCCTATGCGCTTCAAATGGTGTCGTACATCTTGCTCCGCATGCGGTTGCCCCACATCGAGCGACCTTACCGAAGCCCGCTCGGTATACCGGGTGCGGTAGTGGCGCTGCTCATCGCGGTGGTCACCTTGGTCGCGCTTTTCGTGACCGATCCGATCTATCAAAAGGTCGTGCTGGGGGCGGCAGTTTGGTATGGGCTGGGGCTCCTATGGTTCGCGCTCTATGCGCGGCACAGGTTGGTGCTCGCCCCCGAGGAGTCTTTCGCGCTGTCGGCATACAGTTCGGGAGACGATCATTAGGCGGCGTGCCAAGCTCTCCCCCATGCGGGTTCTGCTGCTGCGCCATGCGGAGGCGGTCGACATGCGTTCGGCCCCAACCGACCACGATCGTTGGCTGACCGACAGCGGACGCCAGACGGCAACCGAGGTCGGCAAAGCCCTTGCGACGCTGGATCTCCGATACTCGTGCATCTACACCAGCCCTCTGGTGCGCGCGGTGCAAACCGCGGAGATCTTGGCCGTGACACACCCCGGCTTCGGCGGTCCCGTCGAGGTGCAAGCCGCGCTGTCGAGCGAGGTGGGAAGCACGGCTCAGGCCCTCGAGCCACTCGAGCACGCAGCCGACGATGACCTCATCGTCATGGTGACGCACATGCCGAAGATCAGCGTACTCGCCGGCCATCTCTGCCAGCTCCCCACGTTTCCGTCGTTCCGGACTTCCTCCGCGTGCTTGTTGAGCATCGAAGACGGGAAGGGGCGCTTCCAGTGGATGCTCGACCCGGAGACCCTCGAGTTCAGGCGGCCCTAACGACCTATCCCGGCCGACCGGCCCTGCAGGCTATGCGGTGCAGACCTGATTGCGCCCGCGGTTCTTCGCTTCGTAAAGCGCTTTGTCTCCTTGTACGAACAGATCTGCTGCAGTCGAGGCGTTATCCGGGAACGTCGCGACCCCGAGCGACGCGGTGACCTTCAACGGCCCAAGCTCGGTCACCACTTCGGTCTTCTCGAGCTCCTCACGCACGCGCTCCGCAAGCAGACGGGCGCCGCGCGCGTCCGTCTCCTCGCACAGCACACAGAATTCCTCACCGCCGAACCGGGCCACGAGGTCCGTCTCTCGCTTCACTCGCCGGAGCACCTCTCCAAGCTCTTTCAAGACCCGGTCGCCAGCGGCGTGACCGTAGGTGTCGTTAACGGCTTTGAAATGGTCCAGATCCGTCACAATCAGTGACAATTTGCGCCCGAATCGCTGGGCGGCCAGCAGTTTCTGCTCCATCTGGTCGAGGAGCGCACGCTTGTTTAGGCAGCCCGTCAGGCCGTCAGTCGTAGCCATCTCTTCGAGCTGCCGAACAGCGCGCGCGTTCGCCATCGCGACGGCGAGCTGATTTGCCAGCGCTTGAAGCGTCTCGCGCACCGAAGTACCAAACGCCGAGGAAGCCTTCGCCGCGACGATGAGCGTGCCAACGGGCTCCTCCCGCGCCACTAGCGGCAGGACGAGCAGAGACTCCATTCCTTTGAGCTTGGCCTTCTTGGTGAAGAGCACCTGCTGCGTGGCATCGAACTCGCCGCGGTACGGGAGGTAGTGCCGATTCTTGACCACCATCGCGGTGAGCGATGTGTTGTCGCGGAAGCGGAGCCCCTGGAAGTCCAGCGCTCTCTCGCCAATCGCGCGCCGCACGACATGCCGTCGGCCCTCGGTTTGGTAATCGGTGATCGCAGCGAAATCGTGTGGCACGATTTCCTTCGCAGCGGTCAACCCAACCTCCATGACCGCATCTTGCGTCAGCGCGGTGCTCAGCGCCTGAGAGACTCGATAGAGGGTTTCTTGTTCGCGCTTGGAACTCTCGAGCTGTACGAATACGCGTTCGTTCTCGAATGCACGGAGGATGTGCGAGGCGCTACTTCGGAGCAGCTCCTCCTCTGCAGGGCCGAATGCGCGGTCGACGACACGGTCGGCGCAGAGCACGGCCCGGAGATGACCGCGCTCGAGGACAGGCACGGCAATGAATGAGCGCACGGTCGCCGGGCCGCGGTAGTAGCAAATCCCCTGATAACCCGGGCGAATCTGCTGCAGGCTGGTGGTCAGCTTCCGCCGCACGGCGGCCCCAACCGCGCCCGCACCCAGGGAAAACGGACCGTCCGCGAGGTCCTCACTCTTGGTCACAAGCTCGACGATCCGCAATTGCTCGGCCTCGTCGGTCGGCATCAGGAGGACGCAGGTGTGGAGATCCAGCGTCTGATGGAGGAGCTGGAGCGCATGATAGAGCGCCTGGCGAACCTCTTGAACGCTGGTTTGGTACAATCGCTCCTCGTCCCTCACCCCGTCCGACGAAGGCGCGACCAAGCGAAAGAGCCGCGTATCGTCTCGAACTTTTTCTTTCTGTGCTGCAAGGTCGAGCTCGAATTTGCGACGTATGCGGACGATCTCCGCGCGCGTGAACACCTGACTCAGCGCGCCAAAGCACACGATGAACAGCGCGTTAAATCCGAGCAGCAGTGGGTCTGCGATCTGCTCTCCGAGGAACGCACTGGCAAAGCCAAGCGCGACCGCGAAGACGATGACGCCGATGCCCGCTGGTCCCATTGCGAACGACGCAACTAGCGCGACGGCAACATAGGTCAGCGGATAGAGGTCGCTACCGACGCCACCTCGAAACTGAACCAGCGCGGACACGCCGACGAGTAACAGCACGCCGAGCTCGAACGCGGACCTCGGGTCAGTGCCGTGCCGGTACGCGTTCTGGGCGCGGTGGCCAAAGAGTGCGATCCAGGTCGCGACCCAGGCGACATGCCCCCATCCGAACGCCCGGCTTCCCGGAAGAAAGAAGCCCGCAAGCAAGAACGCGGCGAGCAAGAACGCGGCCCCGAGCCCCCAGGCCGACCGGGCTGTGCGCCTAACGCGAAGCGCTGCCTGGACGAGGGCCGTCATACGAAAATGGTGTTACGCCCGCTGCCATTCGTTCAGCAAGAAATCCGCTCGAATGTGGGCAATCCGCCCACCTAGCGCAGGCGCCCGACTTACTGGGGCGGGAACTGGAAGACGAACTCCTCGGCCCGGACCATCCCGAGCTCATCTCGCGCGATGCGCTCCACGTAGGCCGGATCAGTTCGGAGAGCTTCGATCTCGCCCTTGAGCGTGGCGATTTCGCGGACGAGCTCCTCGTTGGAGTCGCGGAGCTCCAGAAGCTCCCCCCGGAGGTGGCGGTACCTAGGCAGTCCCTGCTCATCGAGGACCAATGTCGGCACCGTCATGATGGCCATCACCATCAAGGAGAACGGCAGAAGCGCGGCACTGGGTCTCACGGGGTCGAGCCTGCCGCAATCCGAGCTCTGAGCGCAATTTTCCGTCCGCTTTCGCGGGCTTGACAGAACCCCAGTAGCTTCTACTTTCTTGAGAAGGTGACGGTTACATTGGACGAGCGCCATCGGCGGATTCTGTTCGCGGTTGTGACCGAGTACATCGCCTCGGGGAACGCTGTGAGCTCTCGACGTATCGCGAAGCGGTACGCGATCAAGCTGTCGCCTGCGACCATTCGGAACGTGCTCGTCGATCTCGAGGACGCCGAGCTGCTGCACCAGGCGCACACCAGCGCAGGCCGTGTTCCGACCGACGCCGGGTTCCGATGTTTCGTCGACGCCATGGCCACCGCCGGTATGGTGCTCTCCGGCGAGCACACCGCCGGGGAGATCTCCGACGCTCACCGGACCGCGCTGATCCAGCGCCTCCAAGCCCTGGAGCCTGGCGCCGACGCCGTGCGTGAAACCGGCCAGCTTCTGAGCCGCCTCACCGGGACTGCCACGATCATCGCCCAGCCACCGGTAGCGGAAGCCACGCTCGATCAGCTTCGATTCATGCGGCTCTCCAGTGGCCGTGCCCTCGCGGTGTTGGTGACACGCTCAGGCGGAGTGGAAAATCGGGTGGTCGTGACAGAGCTCGGCGTTGATGACCACGCCCTCGAACGAGTGAACAACTACCTGGCCGAGCTCGTCGGAGGCCGAACGCTTCAATCGGTCCGGGACGTGCTCGCCGTTCGCCTCGCCACCGAGCAAGGCCAGTACAGGGTCCTGCGCCAGCAGGCGCAACGGATGGTGGAGGCCACGGTCGAGGGCCGGATGGAGCGGGCCCAGGTCCTCATCGAGGGGCAGGGCGCCCTCTTCGATAGGCCGGAATTTGGCGACGCCGAGAAAATCCGCGGCTATCTCAACGCTTTCGAAGAGAAGCAGAAGCTTCTGGAGCTGCTCGAGCAAACCTTGCTGGCCGACGGGGTCCAAGTCTTCATCGGTTCGGAAGCCGCGCTCGACGGAGTAGGGGACATCAGCGTCATCTCGAGCCCGTACCGCAAAGACGGCGCCCGCATTGGCTCGTTCGGCATCGTGGGCCCGACTCGCATGGACTACAGGAAGTACGTACCCTTGGTAGGGTTTGCGGCCGATGTGCTAAGCGACATCCTGGACGGGCGGCTTCCTGGCACGTCCAAGGGTTCCTAGAGAAGGGCAGACGAAGAGAATGAGCAACCAAGTGGGGGACAAGCCGGAGGACCAGCAGGCCAACGGCGCGAGCGAGGACGAAGAGGTCATCTTCCCGGAGGACGAGGCAATGGAAGACGTGGGGGAAGACCCACCGTTGGAAGCGGAACCCGAGCCCACCGACCTCGAAAAGGCCCGTGCCGAGCGCGACCGCATGCGCGAGCAGCTCCTGCGGATCGCCGCCGACTTCGACAATTTTCGCAAGCGGTCGCGCAAAGAGATCGAGGAAGTTCGCCGGCGTACCGTCGAAGACACGCTGCGCGAGGTCCTACCGATCGTCGACAACCTCGAGCGCGCCGCGGGCGCCATGACCGACGCAACCGAGGTCTCGGCGGTCACCGAAGGTGTCCACATGGTGCTGCGAGGCTTCGAGGACATCGCCAACCGATTGGGCCTGAAACGGGTCCCAACCGTTGGGAATCTGTTCGACCCGGCCTGCCATGACGCCATGCAGCAGGAAGAGACCCATGAGCACGCGCCGGGAACGATCGTGGCCGAGGTCGTGCCGGGCTACTACCTCGGGGAACGTCTATTGCGGCCGGCGATGGTGGTGGTGGCAAGACCGCCGAGCGGGACAGGTGATCAGGCTGACTCGTCCACGGATGGCGACGGCCCCAACGAATAATCCGCGCTTAGATGCGACAATCCCGCACCTCTTGGTATAAGTTAGGTTTAGGGCGAGATGGGGAAGATCATAGGGATCGATCTGGGGACGACGAACTCGTGCGTCGCGTTTGTCGACAACGGCACGCCGCAGGTGATCCCGAACGCCGAGGGGAGCCGCACGACACCGTCGGTCGTGTCGTTCTCCAAAGACGGCGAGCGTCGAGTGGGCAGCGTCGCCAAACGCCAAGGCGTCACGAATCCCGAGAGCACCGTCTTCGCGATCAAGCGCCTGATGGGCCTGCCGTTCGTTGCGGAGCCGGCGCAGAAGCACATGCGCGTGGTGCCTTACAGGGTCGTCGAGAGCGAGCGCGGGGATGCCTGGGTCCAGATCGAGGAGCACAAGTACTCGCCACCAGAAATTTCCGCCATGGTCCTCGAGAAAATGAGGGAAGTCGCGGAGTCATTCCTCGGCGAAGATGTGGCCGAAGCGATCGTGACGGTGCCCGCGTACTTCAACGATGCCCAGCGTTCGGCGACGATTGCCGCAGGCAAGATCGCCGGCCTCGATGTTCGCCGCATCATCAACGAGCCGACTGCTGCAGCGCTCGCATACGGCTTCGAAGAAACGGAAGGCAAGCGCGTTGCCGTGTACGATCTTGGCGGCGGCACGTTCGATATTTCGATCTTGGAGATCTCCAACGGCGTCTTCAGCGTAAAGGCGACGGCAGGCGACACGCACCTCGGCGGCGAAGACTTGGACAACGCGCTGGTCGAAGAGCTCGCGCGCCGTTTCGAAGAGAGCACTGGGATCAACCTGCGCGAGGATCGCGTGGCGCTTCAGCGTCTCAAGGAGCAGGCCGAAAAGGCCAAACACGAGCTGTCTTCATCGCTCGAGACGGAAATCAACCTTCCCTTCATCGCATCGGACGAATCGGGTCCGAAGCACCTCGAGACCAAGCTCAAGCGCAGCGAGCTCGAGATCCTGGTCTCGGCGATCATCGACCAGACCCTCGGCCCTTGTCAGCAAGCGTTGGAGGACGCCGGGGTCCAGAAGGAAGACATCGACGAGATCCTGATGGTGGGCGGCCAGAGCCGCATGCCCATGGTTCACTCCAAGGTATCGGACTTCTTTGGAAAAGAACCCCACAAGGGCGTCAATCCGGATGAGGTCGTCGCGATGGGCGCCGCGCTCCAGGGTGCTGCGCTGGTTGGCGAGGTCGAAGAGGTTCTTCTCCTCGACGTCACGCCTCTGAGCCTCGGCGTCGAGACCGGCGGTGGGGTGTTCCACAAACTGATCCCTCGCAACACCACTGTGCCGACGCGCGCCAGAGAAACTTTCACGACGAGCGTCGACAACCAAAGCTTCGTTCCGATTCACGTGCTTCAAGGCGAACGTGACATGGCAGAAGACAACAAGTCGCTGGCCAAGTTCGAGCTCGCGCCGATCCTTCCGGCGCCGCGAGGCGTCCCGGAGGTCGAGGTGACGTTCGACATCGACGCGGATGGCGTCGTCAACGTGAGCGCGAAGGACTTGGGCACGAACCGGGAGCAGAACATCCGCGTCGTGGCATCGAGCGGTCTCACCGAAAACGACATCGAGCGCATCATCGGAGAAGCCGACGCCTACAAGACGACCGACCAAAAGCGTCGCGAGCTCGCCGAACTCCGTAATGCAGCCGAAGCGCTGCTCTACACCAGTGAGCGGGCGGTCGCAGAGTGCCGTGAGATGGTTGCCGAAGATATCCTGGCGCAAGTCGAAGCCGACATCGAGTCGTTGCATGTCTGTGTCGACGAAGCTGACGCCATCGCGATCAGAGACGCGCTCGAGACTCTCGAGCTGAGCGCCTACAAGATCGCTGAAGCGATGTACGGCAGCGTCGACCTCGATGCGCCTGTCGAGGGCGAAGCCCAGTCCGACTCGTGAGCACGGAGGCACGAGCGCAGGCCACCGGCGCGGAGTGGTTGGCGCGGATGCGCTGGGGAGCCCTGGCGATTCAGGCCACGGCGGTATTCGTGGCCACCAAGGCCTTAGGGGTCGAGCTGCCCGCCATCCCGATGTGGTCCCTCATCGCCATCGGCGCCCTTTCGAACCTCTGGTTGGCGTCCCGAAAGGCTCGGGCGGGCCACCTAGGCGCGTTCTTGGCCCTCGACGTCGTGCTCCTGACCGGCTTGCTCTACTTGTCGGGGGGGCCGACCAACCCCTTCAGCATCATCTACGTCGTATACATCGCGATGTCGGCGGTGATGCTGGCGCCCAAGTGGACCTGGACGATCGCCGGCCTTTCCATCGTTTCGTTTGCCGCCCTCTTCGTCATCCACGTCCCGAGCGAGCACCTCGGCCACGCGGGCCACGGTGGCGGGTTTCAAACTCACTTGTACGGAATGTTCATCGCGCTCGTACTGGCCGTTGCGCTGATCACCTATTTCGTGAGCCAGCTCTCTGTCGAGCTCCGTCGCCGGGAACGGGCGCTCGCCGAGGCCGAGGAGCGAAGCCACCGATGGGGAAAGCTCGCTTCGATCGCGACCTTGGCGGCCGGCGCTGCGCATGAGCTCGGGACTCCACTTGGAACGATCGCGGTCGCTGCGAAGGAGATGCAACGACGAGCACGGAAGGTCCCCGGCGGCGAAGGGCTCGTCGAAGATGCCGAGCTGATTCGCGAGGAGCTGGAGCGATGCCGCCTGGTGCTCGATCGGATGGCCGCGGCGGGCGGCGAGCACGTGGGCGAGACTCCGAGCTCCCTGTCGGTCGAAGCCTTGTTCGTCGAGGTGCGCGCCCGCCTCAGCTCCGAGCAGGCGGTACGCTGGGCGACCACGACCGAGGTCGCCACCATCGAGGCGCCCAGGGAGGCGCTCGCTCAAATGATCGAGAACATCGCCCGAAACGGCTTCGATGCGTGCGAATCGGGTCGGGTAGCACTCGAGGTACGCGGGCTCGATCGGGCGGTCGAATTGCGTTTCGTAGACGAAGGCCGGGGAATGGACGAGCTTGCTGTGAAACGCGCAACCGAGCCGTTTTTCACGACGAAGAACACCGGGGACCGGATGGGTCTGGGGTTGTTCCTGGCGCGGACGCTCGTAGACTCGTTGGGCGGCCAGCTGACCATTGACTCGATGGCCGGTGAGGGCACGACGATTCACGTCGTCCTGCCCCAATCTCCACAAGCTTCACAAGCTCGGCCGGCTCATCAAGGCCCATGACCGAAGCGCCCGACGACACCACACCCGAGCCATCCATTCTGCTCGTCGACGACGACGAGCGGTTTCGGTCACGCATGGCGCGCGCGTTCGAAGAGCGTGGCTACGAAGTGCAAGAAGCCGAAGGGTACGACGGCGCCGTTGCGATCGCAGAGCACGAGAGCACCGAGTATGCGGTGGTCGATCTTCGCATGCCGGGCAAGTCAGGTTTGGAGGTGGTTCGCGAGCTTCATCGGATCGACTCGGCGACCAAGGTCGTCGTGCTAACGGGCTATGGAAGCATTGCTACGGCGCTCGAAGCGGTGCGGCTCGGTGCCACACACTACCTCACCAAACCGGCAGACGTGGACGAGGTGATCGCTGCCTTCGGGCGAGGGGATGCCGAGGCAGCCGTGGAAGCGCCAGGCGCCGAAGGTGGGACGCCGCAAACCCCGTCCTTGGCCCGGGTCGAGTGGGAGCATATCCAGCGAGTGCTGACCGACTGCGGTGGCAACATCACTAAGGCCGCGGAAAAGCTGGGGATTCATCGGCGCTCGCTCCAACGGAAGCTCTCGAAATTTCCAATGGCGCGCTGAGCTGCTGCGACGATTTGCCACGTACAAGGCCGGGTGCTCCGTGCCTAAGCTCGGGCGGTGAAGGGATGTTGGCTGATCGCGGCGCTGGTCGCGCCGCTGTGGATTGCTGCGCGGGCGTCTGCCTGCGGGACCTGCTCCGTTGGCGACCCGACCCTCACCATCGTCGGCCTCGAGCAGCCCAAAGCCAACCGATTTCGCACGTCCGCGACCCTGCGTCACCGCAGCGACAGCATCGGCGCCAATGAAGTCGACAAGCTAACGCTCTCGGAGCAGCGCATGGAGCTGGCCGGCGCGTACTCGCCCACCGATCGCGTCAGCCTCTCGCTGATGATGCCCTTGGTTCACCGGCTGATCACCGAAGTGAATCTTGCGGAGGCGAACATTTGGGCGCCGGGTGACTTGGACCTCCGGGTGCGCGGGGTCATTTGGCGCGACCGAAAGTTTGCGCCCCGGCATCTGGTTAGCCTGATCGGCGGTCTCGAATTCCCCACGAGCTCGATCGAGTACGGCCCAAACGGCGTGCCATTGCCGCTCGAGTTCCAGGCTGGAACGGGCTCCTGGGACCCTATCGTGGGAGCCTCCTACACCATGTTCTCGGACCCTTGGTCCGTATACGTTGCCTCGGTTGCGATCTTCCCGACCACAGGCACCGCGGATACGCGCGCGAGTAACAGCTTTCGGCAGACGGCGCTCGGCCAATACCAACCCTGGAGCTTCCTCGCTTTCCAAGTCGGCGCCGAGTTCCGATTTGATGGACCGGGATACATCGGCGGCGTTCGTGATCCCAACACCGGTGGTCACATCACCTACGGCACGCTCGGCCTCGTTGGGCTTCCCCACGACAAGATCATGGTGCACGCGACCGTTGCGCTTCCGATCATCCAGCGCCTCGACGGCACCCACGAGGAAGGCTTCGCGTTCACGGCAGGGCTGGTCTATGAAATCTAGCCTGCTCATTGCGATCGCGTTGATCAGCCTCGCGTCGCTTCCGCACTGCATGCGGGTGACCGATGGCATCGAGGTCGACGTCGCGTACCAGCCCGAAGCGACTCCGGCGCAGATCCGAACCGACCGGGGATACCGCGTCGCGTTGGAGCGTGCGTTGCTCGTCGTGGGGGAGGTCGAGCTGATCCGCTGTGACAGTTTTGTCATGCACTTGCGGCAGCTGTTCGCACCGGCGCGGGCGCGGGCCCACGTCCTCGATACGCCGACGAGCCTGGGGGTCCCGTTGATCATCGATCTGATGGAGAGCGCTGGCACGCCACAATTTGCGGGAACGATGAAACCCCCGCCTGGTCGTTACTGCGGCATCCGTGTCCTCGGAATGCCTGCGGATGAGGATGCGGCGGGTTTGACCGACGAAAACCGCGACATGATGCAGCACAGCGTCCTCATCACGGGACAGGTCGAAAACGAGTCGACCGGCGAC
>JAFDFW010000286.1 GCA_019309605.1 Deltaproteobacteria bacterium
AGCTCGTCCCAGTTCTGAGACACCACGACGGCCTCATCGCTCGGCACGGCCTCGCCGACGTCCCAGTCGGGCACCTCGGCTAGCTTCAGCTCAGGGATCGTGGCCAGTGACTCTCGAGCGGCGACGGCGGTGCGATGGCCGTACACCAGCCCCTCGAGAAGCGAATTGGAGGCAAGGCGGTTGGCGCCGTGAAGGCCCGTGCAGGTCACCTCGCCCACGGCCCACAGGCCGGGAAGAGTCGCATGGCCGTCTTCGTCGACCACGATGCCGCCGCACATGTAGTGCGCCGCGGGGACAACGGGGATTGGATCCTTCGTGATGTCGATGCCGAACTGAAGGCACCGCGCGTGAATGTTCGGAAACCTCTCTAGGATGAAGTCCGCCGGTTCGTCGGTCATGTCGAGGTAAACGCAATCATCACCCCTCAGCTTCATTTCGTAGTCGATAGCGCGAGCAACCACGTCGCGAGGAGCGAGGTCTTTCATCTCGTGATGCGCCCCCATGAAAGCGTCGCCGCTTCGCAGACGAAGGACACCGCCCTCCCCCCGCAGCGCCTCACTGATCAGAAAGCTCTTGGCTTCGGGATGGAACAGACACGTCGGGTGAAACTGAAAGAACTCCATGTTCGCGAGCTCGGCACCGGCTCGGTACGCCATCGCGACACCGTCGCCGGTCGCGACATCGGGGTTCGACGTATAGAGGTACACCTTACCCGCGCCCCCCGTGGCCAGAACCGTTGCACGCGCCAGATAGGTTTTGACGGTTCCGGTCTTTTCATCGAGCACGTAGGCGCCGACGACGCGGCGCGGCCCTCCGAACTTCGAGGCCTCCACGAGGTCGATGGCCATGTGGTCTTCCATGATCTCGATGCGCGGCGATGCGGCCGCAGCTTGGAGGAGCACACGTTGGACTTCTTCGCCGGTGATGTCTCCCGCATGAACGACACGCCGGGCGCTGTGACCGCCCTCTCTCGTGAGATCGAGCGAGAGGCCCTCCTCGCTTCGAGTGAACTGAGCCCCGAGGTCCATCAGGTCCTTGATTCGCCCGGGGCCGTCACGGACGACCATCTCGACGATCTCGCGGTGCGAAAGCCCCCCGCCGGTGCCGATTGTGTCGTTGACGTGGGCCTCGAATGAATCGGCAGGGTCGAGCACTGCGGCAATGCCACCCTGAGCCCAGTTGGTCGCGGAATCCCTGCTGCCCCGCTTCGTGACCATCATCACTCGGCCGTAGCGCGCGGCTTCGAGCGCGAAGCTCAACCCGGCTACTCCGCTGCCCAACACCAGGTAGTCGCATTGCGCTCGCATGGACGGCGCAGTCTAACAGGCGATGCGGCAGTCTTGCAGGAGGTTTTCGCGTAGCTCTACAGTTGGAGCTCGCGCGCCGACCGCGGACCCGACGGCGGGGCAAAGTACTGGAAATAGCTCACGCGGTAGCCCCCAAGCGTCTGCACCACGTGATCTCCGAGCGCATACCCGGCCACCCGCAGCTCGGCCTCAGCCTCGGGCAAGAAGGTGACCACCTCGAGCGCACGCGGCCGAAAGAGCTCGACGATCGACCCAACCAGCCCGTCGAGATGAGCGCGAAAATCGTGGTTAGTCTCGAAGCTGACGTAGCTCCCGGCCTCCTGAGGAGTGACATGGAACGCGTAATACTCCTCACCCTTAACCGCATTGAGGGAATATCCGGCCGGATCGAAGACATGTTCAGATGTGGCGAACCCCGGAAGAATGGCCTCAATGCCGGACGACACTCCGAGCGATGTGTCTTCGGAGGCGCAGGTCGTGGCGAACTGCTCGGCGACGTCCTCGTCGATGGCGTGCAGGAGCACTTCGAGAGTCGGATCGTTCTTCTCGGGAGTGTACGGACGGGTGGTGTGGAACATCTCGATGTAGCGCCCGTGCTCGCTACCGAAGCGAAGCGCTCGCCCGGGGAGCATCGCCTGGAGACGACGAGCATCGTCGTGGAACGTGGTCGGTTGGTGCTCCGGGAAATGTTCGCTCTTTCGCTCATACACCAGGAACGCGATCGACTCTTTCGTAATCAACTTCAGGATCTCGGGGACGGCGTCGACCAAGGCGGTCTGACCGCACGTGATCAGGACGAACCAATCGTCGAAGACGAACAGGCTGGACTCGGACAGGAGATACGCGTCGGACTGTCCGCTTCGGAGGACCGAGAGAACCTTGGCGCCCGCCGCCTCGACGACGCGCCGCCATGCCTCGTCGCCCAAGGAGCGCAGGGGCGGAAAGCCCGGGGTCACGACCACCTCCAGCTTCTTTTCAGGGCCTTCGAAAAAACTCGGTGTCGCCATCGAACGCCCCATCATGCGCAGAAGCGCGTGGAGCGCAAGCGAGAGAGGCCCATTTTGGCGTGACTCCGCACCCGGGGATACACTCTCGAACGATGGTTCTGCGGTTGTTGACGGTAGTGGGCGTGGCGGGCCTGATCGTGGGGACCGCAGCGCCCGCTCGGGCGGACATCTATCGCTGCAGACGCCCGGACGGGACGCAGCACTACACGAACATCAGGGAACCGGGCCGTCGCTGCCAGCTCGTCGTGCGCAGCAGCAAGAAGTCAAAGCCGACGGCCAGCGGGCAGACGAAGAGATCGGGGACGAAGACGCCGAGCGGCAGCCGCCAGAAAGACCCGGCTCGTTACAGTCGTTACAACGGCCTGATCGGCGAGGCTGCGAGACTGTACCAACTCCCCGAATCATTCATTCGCGCGGTAATGCGCGTCGAGAGCGACTTCAATCCCACGGTGGTCAGCCGGGCAGGCGCAATGGGTCTGATGCAACTCATGCCGAGGACGGCGCGGTCGATGGGAGTGGCCGACCCTTTCGACGCACGCCAGAACATCCACGGCGGCGCGCGCTACCTTCGAATTCTGGCCAACCGATTCAAAGGAGACCTGGTGTTGACGGTGGCAGCATACAACGCGGGCGAAGGCGCGGTCGAGAAGTACCACGGCATCCCGCCATACAAGGAGACGCAGCGGTACGTGCGCCGCGTGCTCAAGCACTACTACGCCTACCGCGCCGAAAGCACGCCCTAGCCCATGACTCTGACGCTCATCGTCGCCGGGCTCGTCGGGATGCTGGCGCCGGTCATCCGGGGGTGGATCTGGGGCGTTCCGTTCAGCCTCTTGTCGATCGCCGCGGTGTTGCGGTCGTTCCTGGGGTCGGCGTTGACCGTGCTGGTGGTCGGAATCACATCGTTCTTCGTGCTCCGCGCGACGTCGATGCCTCAGGCTCAGGTCAACGGAATCGCTGCTCTGCTCGGCGGGTCCCTCGGCTTACTCTTGTTGCTCAACTCGGCCTGGAGGCTGCGCCAAGTGCGCGGGCTCTCGATCCTATGCCAGCGCCTACAGGAGGAGGACGCGCGGCCGACTGCCACCGCCGCGCTCGATCGGCTTCTCGACAAGGTGCGCCGCAAGGATGAAGAGCGGTACATCGCTCTGGTACTGATGGCGACTGGGCCGCTCACGCAGGCCGGGATGTGGAGTGTGGCGCGTGAGCGGCTGCGCAGCCTGGACGACGACGTGCTGTCGGAGCCGCAGGCGGTGCTTCGCAACCAAGCACTTGCCACTTGCGAGCTTCAATTCAACGACGTGGACGCGGCGCAGCGCGCGATTGATCATATCCGGCGGCCGACGGAAAGCTCGATCGAGGTGTGGTTGGTAGCGATGGAGGCTCTGCTGTTGGCCGTGCGCGGCAAAGCCGAACGAGCTCTTGCGCACCTCGGCGGGCAGGACGTGGAAGACAATCCCTCTCTTCGAGCCTCGCATCGCCTCGTTCACGCACACGTCCTCGCGGAGCGGGGGGACAGGGAAGCTGCGCTGGACGAGTTGCGCTCGCTACAACGGGAGGCGGGCCGGGCCGGTCTCGAGCGTGTGATGCTGCCGCGTGGACCGGCCAGCTCTCTTGCAGAGCAATTGCTGAGCGAACCCGATCAATCCGGCTGAAAGATGACCTGCTGCGTCGGGTCGTCGTCGTAGAACTGGTGATACCGATCGAAGGTCACGGCGCCAAAGGTGTTGACGACGATTGCAAACGCGGCGCAGCTCCAGAACGCGACACCGAATCGACGTCGGCCGAGGGCGACGAGCACGAACA
>JAFDFW010000912.1 GCA_019309605.1 Deltaproteobacteria bacterium
CAAGCAGGCCGCAGTAGCCCAGGGGTTGCCGGACGTGATCATGAACGTGCTAACCACCAATGGCTGGGTCAGCCGTTATGTCACCGACTGGGCCGGGCCCAATGCAGAGATCAATAAGCTCGGGGTCAAGCTAGGCGCGCCCAATGTGCCAGGCGACACGATGAAGCTCACCGGCAAGGTCTTGCAAAAGGACGAGGGACAGAGCGTGGTCGACATCGAAGTGGTCGGAAAAAACTCGTGGGGCGCGCACGCCACTGCCAGCGTCAGCGTCGCGCTGCCTAGAGGAGCGTAAGCCAATGCCAACGACACTGAAGAATGAGGCGGCGATCGCCGGCATCGGGCAGACCGAGTACTCCAAAAACTCCGGACGCTCCGAGCTGCAGCTAGCCGCCGAGTGCGTCAAAGCAGCTATCGAGGACGCGGGGCTGAAGCCTGAAGACATCGATGGAATGACCAGCTTCACGTTGGATGCCACCGATGAGATCGAGCTGGCACGCACGGTAGGTTGCGGCGAGCTGTCTTTCTATTCCACCATGCCGCACGGTGGCGGCGCGGCCATCGGCTTGTTGCATCAGGCCGCGATGGCAGTGGCAACGGGCGAAGCGACCGCGGTGGTCTGTTACCGCGCGCTCAACGGTCGTTCGGGTCAGCGTTATAGCTCCGGCGTATCGGGCGACCTGGTCACCTCAGACCTGATCCACTGGGGCTGGTACATGCCCTACGGCCTGATGACGCCAACCAGCTGGGTGGCGATGTTCACCCAACGCTACATGCACGACACCGGCTGCACGAGCGAGGATCTGGGCCGAGTCGCGGTGGCCACCCGCAACCACGCACTGCAGAACCCGGACGCGATCTTCTACGGCAAACCGCTGTCTCTCGAAGATCACCAGGCGTCGACCGCGACAAGATGGCCGCGATCCCGGAAATGGACGGCGTTGCACAAAGGATGTGGCAAACGTCAGGGCTCACTGCCAAAGACGTCGACGCGGCGGTGATCTATGACGCCTTCACGTCGATCGTGCTCTGGCAGCTGGAGTCCTTCGGCTTTTGTAAGCCGGGTGAGGCCAAAGATTTCGTCAAAGACGGCCACCTGGCGTTGGGCGGCCGGCTACCCACCAATACCCACGGGGGCCAGCTGAGCGAGGCCTACATCCATGGGATGAATGGGGTCAACGAGGGCGTGCGGCTGATCCGCGGTGAGTCTCGCAATCAGCCGGAGAAATGCGACCACGTCCTGGTCACCGCGGGGATCGGCGTCCCGACCAGCGCGATGGTGCTGGGTCATGATTAATCCGCCCGAGGGCGGTCACAAGCGCGGGCACCGATCGCTCGCAGGAAGCAGGAACGGAAATGCGTGAAGCGGTAATCATTGAAGCAGTGCGAACACCGATCGCACGGGGCAAGGCCATCAAAGGCTGGCTCTCTGGGTTCCACCCCACCCAACTGCTGTCGCTCTCATTTCGCGGGGTCTTGGAAAAGGCGGGCGTCGACAAGGAGCACCTGGAACAGGTGATCGCCGGCTGTGTGACCCAAGCCGGCGAGCAAGCCGGCAACGTGGCCCGCAACGCGTGGCTCTCGGTGGGCGACACCTGGGACGTCGGCGGCACGACCATCGATGCCCAGTGCGGATCGGCCCAGCAGGCCAATCATCTGATCGCGGCCATGGTCAAGGCGGGCAGCATCGATTGTGGCATCGCCGGCGGCATCGAGAGCATGAGTCGCGTGGGCTTGGGCAAGAACGTGATGAACGGCCCGGGCTTCTTTTTGCCCAAAGAGTGGCCCTGGGATTCCACCCCGGATCAGTTCACCAGCGCCGAGCGCCTGGCCAAGAAATACGACACCAGCCGCGAAGAAGCCGATCAGCTGGCGCTTGAGTCACAGCAGAAGGCGGCCCGCGCCGTCGCGGAGAATCGCTTCCAGAACGAGATCATGCCCGTAGAAGCCCCCGTGCTGGGTGAGGACGGTAAGCCTACGGGTGAGACCCGCGTGGTGGACAAGGATCAGGGGCTGCGTGAGACCACCCTCGAGGGGCTCGCCGGCCTCAAGCCGGTCGCGGAAGGTGGCATTCACACCGCCGGCAACT
>JAFDFW010000287.1 GCA_019309605.1 Deltaproteobacteria bacterium
GTACGCGAGTTTGCTTCGCGCGTTGAGCGACCCGGCGAATCGGCCACTCGTGTTTCATTGCACGCAAGGCAAAGACCGGGCGGGGTTCGGCGCTGCGATGGTGCTGTCGGCGCTCGGCGTTCCATGGGAAACCGTGCTGGATGACTACCTTCTTTCGAATCACTTTCGGAAGGAAGAGAACGACAAGATGCTCGGTATGATCCGGGGCTTTGCATCCAATCACGGCGGCCCCGAAGGTGAAGAAGTCGCGTTCTCGCGCGTCGAAGGCCTATTGTACGTGAAAGAGCAGAGTCTACAGGCCGCACACGCGGAGATCATCGACAGCCACGGTAGCGTCGAGGGGTTCATAATCGAGGGGCTCGGCTGTTCCGCCGATGGCCTCACACAGTTGCGCGACGATCTGTTGGAGTAGGACGTGTACGAAGCCGCAAACAAATCTTGGTTGGTGTTCATGTTGGCCGCGGCGTGCTTGCTCGTTGGCGGTTCCCGCGCGCCGCACGCAGATGCGGACGAAAAGACGGTCATCCGGTACGCAACGATTGCTCCCGCAGCCTCCGCATTCGGCAAGATCCTCAAGGCCTGGGGCCGGAGCCTCAGCAAGGAGACGGAGGGGCGTGTGGAGTTCCGGTATTACGCCGGCGGCAGCCAGGGCGATGAACGGGATTTCATCCGCAAGATGCGCGCCGGGCAGATGGACGCGGCAGGTGTGACGACGATCGGGCTCGGCATCGTGGTGCGCCCGGTGCTGGTGCTCTCGGCCCCCGGAGTGATCGAGACCTACGAACAGCTGGACCGCGTGCGCGACAAGATGAACGAGCGTTTCGCCAAGATGTTTGACTCGCCAAGATGTTTGACGATGCGGGGTTCGTCTTATTGTCGTGGTCGGACGCTGGCAAGGGTCGCATTATGTCGACGACCCCAATCCTCAAACCAGCAGACCTGAAGACCAGCCGCCCATGGGCTTGGAAAGACGATCCAATCTTCTCCGAGTTTTTGAAGGTCGTCGGCGCGAACGCGGTGCGACTCGGCGTGCCGGAGGTGTACGCAGCGTTGCAGACGAAGATGGTCGATGTCGTTCCGGCCTCTGCGCTGGCGGCCGTCGCGCTCCAGTGGTTCACCAAGCTCAAGTATATGTCGAAAGACAGCTTTGGGATCATCGGCGGGGCGTCGCTGGTGAAGAAAGAGAAGTTCGAGCAG
Source organism: Deltaproteobacteria bacterium (assembly GCA_019309605.1). Classification (GTDB taxonomy): domain Bacteria; phylum Myxococcota_A; class Polyangia; order Polyangiales; family Houyiibacteriaceae; genus SG8-38. Next base: position 1,198 of record JAFDFW010000287.1, read on the forward strand.
CTCTCGCCTGGCGATCAGCAGGTTCTAATCGACACGGCTCGACGCGCCGCGGCAGCGCTCGACAAGGTCGCGCGGCGCGACGATGAGAAAGCCTACGCGGTCTTGCTCGACCGCGGTATCGAGGTGGTCGACACTGGGCCCTACCGCGCAGAGTGGGACAAGGCCGCCGACGAAACGCTCGACCGTTTGACCGGGCGCATCTTCAGCAAGAGCTTGCTCGCCGAGGTCCGGGCCGCGGCGAATGCGACCGCCCCCTAGTCCTCTTCGCACGTGACGCACAATTGCAAACGTGCCGGGTGCATGATGCACACCGGCACGTCGACAGTTTGTAAACCCTTCGAAAGGGCTGTCCGTGACTTACTTGTCGTCGCCGCCGTCGCTCTCGTCGCTGTCGTCGAAGCCAGAGAGGTCGGGAAGCTCGTCGAGGTTCGGCTGGAGCGCGATCTCGATGCGACGATTCTTCGCGCGGCCTTCCTTCGTCTCGTTCGAATCGGTGGGCTGGGTGTCGGCGTAGGCGGCGGCCGAGATGCGGTTGCCGGGGACGCCGTACTCGATGAGGAGCTGACCCACGTCGATGGCGCGTGCGCCGGAAAGCTCCCAGTTGGACGGGAAGCGCTTGGTGTGGATGGACTTGTTGTCGGTGTGACCACCCACCTGGAACTGACGGTCCTTGAGGCTCGCGAGCACTGGGCCCAGCTCGGCGAGAACGCGGATGCCCTCCGTCTTGAGCTTGGCGCTGCCGCTGGCGAACAGAACTGCTTCGGGCAGCTCGATCACCATCTTGTTCCGCACGATGCGGACCGTGAGCTTGCCGGAGTCGATCATCGACTTCAGCTGCTTGAGCATGGAGTTGTACTCCTGGAGTCGTTTGGCGGCGCGGGCTTCACGCGCGGCAGCCTCGGCGAGGGCAGCTTCCATGGCGTTGATTTCGCCTGTGTAGCCCTTCACGAGTTTGTTGAGGTTCTCGCGGTCTTTCTTGCATTGATCGAACGACGCGCCGGTCTGTTGGCCCGAGGACTCGAGCTCCGCGATGCGGGCGTCTTTGGCCCTTAGTTCGTCTTTCTTACAGCCTGCGGTCAGCATCAGGCTGACGGCCAGCAATAGTACCCAGCTTGCTTTGTGCATGTGTGCCCCTCCAAAAGGATTGTTCTAATCGGGTCCGGCACCTTATCAAGTGGACACGTTGCTCTTCCAAGATGTCGATATCTGCGATTTTCCATTGCTTGCCGATGCGGTCGAGGGTCATCAGCGCGTCGTAGGAGTTGGTGCGCATGTGCGTGTGGCCCCAGTGGCCGACGGAGCCGGTGGCATTCCATCGGGTGCGGTAGCGGAGGGCGCCGGCTTCCGTCGGCTCCTGCGGGGTGACCTCGAGCAATTCGACTTCACGCACGCGGACGCGCGCGCCGCCCTGGTTCTCGAGCCGAAGGCCTTTTCGCATTTCTAGGTAGACGCGCTCTAGGACCTCGCCGGAAAGGCTCTGCGCTAGCCGATCGAAGACGACCTCTTCCTGGCGGAAGTCGAGGGCGCGGTAGACGTTGTACAGCAGGGCATGGATGGTCGGGGCGGCCTCATCGCCCGACGGGGGTCGGATGCTCGCAGGAACCGGGACCCTGATCAGGCCGATCGGAGGCGCGAGCCAGCCGCTGGCAACGAGGGCCACGGCTACGAGACCGAGCGCCCAGGAGCGTTGCCGGGCTGCCACGATCAGGAGGCCCAGAGCGAGGAGGATGCCAATGAGCAGGGCGATCGGCATGGACAGATTCGACTGTGGAACGGCGACCTCGAGCTCGCTCGGGAGGGTGCCTCCTTTGAGGTAGTTCACCCAGTGCAGCTCCGGGTCGTCTGGGGTGAGGAAGGAGGGCATCGGTCCGGCTTCGTCGGTTGCGGACGCCGGTACACGTGTGATGCGGTCGTCGAAAAGATCCCAGCTGAGGCGCACATCCTTGGGGATGCCGTCGACCGGGTAGACGAAGATGGCGCCGATCATCGCGCTCGTGCCGTCCACAGGCTCGTCGGGAGTGACGACGCGGGTCATGCGTAGGCCGCGTTTGAGGAAATGGATGCGGTCGAGGATAGGCTCCGGTCGCTGGCCGTCGATGGTGACCCGTGCGCGGTCTTTCAAAAAGTCGGCGAGCCGCTTCAGGACCTCGGGCCGTTCGTCCGCAGGGATCTGCTGGTGGGCCTCGATGTCGACGTCCATGAACCGCGCCAAGTCTAGTGGGCGGACGACGAACTCCTTTCGGACCTCGAACGGCTCGACGTACAGGAAGATGTTCATCGGGCTGCCGTACTTGCGATTCAAGGTTCGGCGCTCGAAACGGGAGTAGAAAGGATCCTCCCAATCGAGGAGCACTGGCTCACCCGCTGCGAGGTATCGGAAGTCGTTGACCGCGATGCCGTGGTGATAGACGACGAAACCGATATCGGTCGTCGCGTAGCCCTCGGCGGTCAGTGGAGGCTCGAAGACCAGCTCTTTGGGCTGGCCGCGCAACGGGTAGTGGAGCCTCAAGAATACCACCTCGTCGGTTCCCTTTTCGGGGAGTGGCTCGCCGCTGACCTCGTCGCGTTCGATGCGTTTGCGCCGCGTGAGCTCGTCGACGGTGCCTTTCAGCGGGCGGCCGTCGGCTCGGATCGAAAGGCCGGCGCTGGCGGGGATCGGGGTGGGCAGGCTGGGCGCGGAGGACGCTTCGGCGATGAGCTCGCGTAGTGCCGCCTCGTCACTGGTGCCGACTTCGAGCTCGACGACGATGCGCTGGTCGTCGACGAAGGCTTCCATGATCGTGCTGGCGGTCATGGCGCGCGTGACCATGACCGCGTCGGCCGAGGCCGAGGCTGCAGTGACGGAGACTGCAAGGGCGACAAGCGCGGCACGGGCGGTCAAGGGCATACTTCCGCTCCGGTTGCGCAGGCGAGGCGTTCGGCGTTGCCGGTCATCACCGTGAGGAAGTCGCCCTCAGTGGGTGGTTGCGCGGCCGGGTCGAATACGACCGTGGCGATGCCCCGGTCGCGGAGTTGCTTCTTGGTTTCGGGCAGCGGTTGCGCTTCCCAGAGCATGAGCTTCGCGGGGTGTCGAGCGAGGAGTGCGTCGAGCGCTTGGATGTCCTCGGGGCCGAGCGCCTGGTCCGGCTCGAGGTGCATGCTTTCGATCCGCAGGCCGTACGCGTCGGCGAGGTATTGGTAGACTGGGTGCGAGGCGAGGATCGGCTGCTCACCCGAGGCTTTGCCGGCGCTGCGCAGCCGCGCGTCGAGCTCCGTCAAGTCGTGGCTGAGCTCCGCAAGGTTGGCATCGATGGCGTCGCTGGCCCCCGGGGTCAGCTCAGCGAGCGCATCACGCACGTGTCTTGCCTGACAAAGGGCAAGGCGCAGGTCGAGCCAGGTGGTGAATGCAGTGTCTTCGTGTGCGTGTTCGCCGCCCGGGCCGTGCTGGTGGGTGACGGCTTCGCCCGTCGGGAGGAACGCGTCGCGACAGCCGGCCGCCGTGACCACGGCGCGGGACTCCGGAAGCGTGGCGTATCCCGCCCAGCGCGCGTAACCGGCTCCGTTGAGGAGGATCAGACCCGCGTCTTGGTATTGAGCAATCGCGTCCGGAGTCGGTTTCCAAAACGCCGGGTCGACGCTGGCGGGTGCGGGGAACACGACCTCGATGCCTTCGGGCGCGAGCCGTTTGGCGAAATAGGCGAGGGGGTAGTTGACGGCGTAGACGCTCTGCGGTCGTACGCCTGTGCCCGCCCGGGCTTGTGGCGCGTCCTCTTTCGAGCAGCCGAGCGCGACGAGCGCGACGAGCGACACGATGCACGCGCGTGGCATGGCGCGGCCGAGCATCGTCAAGAGCCTCGCAGGACCAGATTCTGAAGCCATGTGTCTCCGTAGTGGGCGATCACGAAACCGAAGAACGCGGCCAGCGCCACGCTCGTCCCCACCATCAGGAACACCTCGGCGCCCATGATCTGCACGGCTTTCCAGCGGCTGCAACCCAAGCGGGCCATCGTCCGCAATTCGTCGGCGCGAAGACGCCACGACAGCACCATCACCAGAGTGAACATCAGCGCCGTGGCCAGACCGACGGTCCACACGATGATCTGGAGGACGCGCTCGAAACGGAAGATCTGCGCGTTCAATCCCTCGACGACCTGGGCGGGCCGCAGCAATTGTCTCGCTGGGTCGTTCACGAAGCGGCCTCTCAACAAGACTCCAGCTTTGTCGTCGTTCGGAGCCACGATGACCGCGCTCAGGGGGTAGCCCGCCGGGTCGCCGTGGAAGTGAAACGTGTCGGCATTGGCGTCGGTGATCTCGTTGTACTGAACCAGTTTCGCGTTGGCCGTGGCTGCTCCATCCTTGCGCTTCAAGAGGACATCGGCGCCGGCGGTGGCGATGTCTTGGTGCCCGTGGCCGAGCCCCTCCGCTACCCATGCGGTCTTCACGTCGACGAAGACGGCGCGATCATCCGGCCCGTAGGACGGGCGAAGAATTCCTACGACCTGCAGTCGCAGAGGATAGACGCCGGCGAGGTCGAAGAGGGTGGACGGTGAGGTGAGAATCGAGTCGCCGGGTCGCAAGTCGAGTGCGGCCGCGACATCTGCGCCGACGACACATTCGCCGAGCGTGGCCAACGCGCGTCCATCGGCCGTCCGGAGGCCGCGGAATGAGAAGTAGTCCAGGCTCGTGCCGACCAGCGGAAACTGCTGCGCCAACAGGCCGGTTCGCATTGGGATCGCTTGCGCCAGGCCTGTGTCGGCGACCTCGCGGGCGTCGGCCGCGGTCAATGCCTCGACACCTTTTGCCTGGAAGTAAAGGGCCTCGACGACGAGGTCCAGGCTGCTGCCCTTCTTGCCGAGCAAGAGCGGGGTGCTTTCGGCCCGCGCCATCAGCGACTGTTGAATGACCGCGCTCATGGCGCGCATCACCAAGGGCAAACCCAGAAAGACGCTCAGTGAGAGGACGAGCAGAAGAGTCTTGGAGCGGTGGTGGCGGAGGTAGCGCCACGCTAGATACAGGCTGTCCTTCATGGCTGGCTTCCTTCGAAGCCGGACACGTCGACGACCTGATCGAACCTATCGAGCAAGCCGTGGTCGTGGAAGCCGGACACGTCGACGACCTGATCGAACCTATCGAGCAAGCCGTGGTCGTGCGTCACCATCAGCAGCGTCATGGAAAGGGCGTTGCACTGCTCGAATAGGAGATCGAGGGCCTGCTGCTTGGTTGCGGGGTCCAGGTTGCCGGTGGGCTCGTCGGCGAGGACGATCTTGGGGGCGGTGACCAGAGCCCGCGCGATGGCGACACGCTGACGTTCGCCTTGGGACAGCTCGTCGGGGCGGCGTCGCAGGAACGGGTCGATGCCGAGATCGGCCGCGAGACGTTGCGCTCGGGCGTGGGCGTGGGCGTCGAGCCGGAGGTCATGGTGAAGCCGGTACGGGTAAAGGATGTTCTGCAAGACGTCGAGGTAGTCGAGCAGAAGAAAATCCTGGAATACGAACCCGATGTTCGTGATGCG
>JAFDFW010000913.1 GCA_019309605.1 Deltaproteobacteria bacterium
GGGGCGGATCCCGACGCCAAAGTCTACGGCACCCGAGACATCTACGTCTTCGACTCCTCTGGTTTTCCAACGAGCGCGTCGAGCCACACGATGGCCCCCATCATGGCCGCTTCGAGTATGCTCACGACGAAGCTACTGGCGCGACTGTAGATGATCGTGTGGGAGAGAGGTTAGACGCCTGTGAAAATTACCATCTTTGGAGCTACCGGTGCGCTTGGTAGCGAATGTCTCACGCAGGCCTTGGACGCCGGGCACGAGGTGACGGTACTCGTTCGTTCTGCATCCAAGCTACCCGATGACTCGAGGAAGCGAATCGAGGTTGTCGAGGGAGACGGACTCCATGCAGCCGACGTAGAGCAAGCGCTTGGTGAGGGCACCGAGGCGGTGCTGTTTGCGATTGGCGTCGACAAGCATTCGCCCGAAGATCTCTGCACGGACGTGACCAGGCATATTCTGAGAGCCATGGTCAACTCGAATGTCCGGCGGCTCGTCTGGTGTGGCGGCGGCAGTACTCTCGTCGAGGAGGACCAGGTGACGTTTGGCGCGAGGATAGTGCAGATGTTCGCTCAGATTTTCATGTCGTTGAAGCACCGCGACAAGGAACACCAGTATGAACTGCTCCAGCAGCACCCGGAGGTCGAGTGGATCGGTGTGTCCGCGATAAGCTTCGCAGACTGCGCGCACGCAATGGTGAAGATGCTCGAGGATGACACCTGGCTGAGCAAGGCGCCGATCATCCAGTATTGACACTCACTTTGCGGTGGCGTGTCGATACTCTTGGTAGATTCCCCGCATCCAGTGGTAGCTCGGGTGATGCTCGAACTGCTTGGCGTGCTCGGCGAGCCTGCCGGCGAATGTGTCGCAGGAGTACAAGGGATGTTCCGGGGGCATCAGGGTGGGAGCCAGGATGCTGGCCGCGCTGATGTCCGCGATCGAGAACTTCTCCCCCATCAAGAACTGGCGGCCGTCTGATAGCTTTGCGTCCAAGGTATCCATGACCCGGTCGATGCGGCTGATGCCCTGGGCCTGATCGCCGTCGGTAAAACCGATGTTGTACCGCATCAGGTATGCGGTCAGCGGCCAGCTCGCGCGTAGGCCGAAGCGCGTCAGCGGCGCGTCAGCGGCGTGGCGCTCCAGCCCCAGAGGCGCACCAGGTCGGCGGGGTAGTCGACTAGGGTCGCGTACATGTAGCGGATGATGTCGAAGCCCACATCATCGACGAGGTCTTCGATCTCCATGGCTTCCTGGCGCTGTTCCTCATCGGCGGGCATCACTGGAAACGGCTGGCGATGTTGGTGCAGCCAATGGAGTATCTCCGTGCTGTCCTGGACGGTCTCCTTGCCCACCTCGATGAACGGCAGCGTTCTCCCACCGGCCTTGAGGTGCGCGCGCGGAATCGAATACATCGGCGTCCATTGCACCTCCCGGTACTCAATGCCGCAGTAGTCCATCGCCCAGCGGACTTTCTCGACGTAGTGCGAGATCTGGAAACCGTACAGGACGATCGGTGCAGCGCTCATGCTCACGCCCCGGCGGCGCGCAGGTCTTGCTCGAAGTGCTCCGGCAAGAACGCCAGCCGGCTGTTGTCCCCCGCCAGGATCGCGCGTGCGGCCTCGCACCAGGGTAACAGATAGCGCGCCCGTAGCTCTTCGATGAGCATCGGTTCGTTGCGCGCGATCGCGCACGCGTAGACCTCGCATGCGGCCCCAAGTTGGTCGGGAGGTAGATGGATGTTGTTCCACTCGAGGCCCAAATGGTCCATCACCCGCAGCCAATCTTCGCGTACCGAGGATCCGGGGCGCCCGAGAGCGTGGTGCAGCAGCAGCGAGATGCGCGGCCCGTCCGAGCCAACCTGGAATACGTTCCAGTACTCTTGCTTGCAGTCCTCGAAGCTTTCGGGAAGCTCGAGCGCCTCCCACGCTGCACGGCGGAGATCCACGCCAACGGCCGAGCTCCAGACGTGGGACCAGGCGCCAATGGCGAGCGCAGCCTCGGGCACGTCGGTCATAGCGCGGTGCTGATCCAGCCTTCGCTGACCGATTTGAGCCCACCGCGGTCCTGCACGTCGCCCCGCCACACGGCCAAGGCGATCTGCTTGTGCGCCGTGAGCGCCGACCAGGTATCGAGCTCGAAGGTGACGCTCCAGACACCGTTATCCCAGCTCGAAGTGGCCTTCCATCCCTCCGGTGCCGGCTGACGGTGAACGCTTCCGAGCCCCTCGGCGAGAATCGCGTGCAGCTCCTCTCGGTCGGCTCGCCACAGCGCGCCTTCGACCGGAAGGGCCTCGCTTCCCATCGTGATC
>JAFDFW010000030.1 GCA_019309605.1 Deltaproteobacteria bacterium
CAGCGCCAGCCATGCCGCCTGCACCAGCCATGCCGCCTGCGCCAGCCATGCCACCTGCGCCGCCGACTCCGCCTGCGCCACCGTCGCCAGCCATGCCGCCCATGCCACCGTCGTCACCACCGGTTCCACCGGTGCCGGCGTCACCTATTGGGATATCGCTACTGGAAAAACAGCCCGCGCCGACGATACAAAGGCCGCCGACAAGAACACAGCTTACGAACGCTCGATTCCACCCCATAACGGCCACCACCCTATCAAAAAGGCCAACCCCGGCCAAAATCAATACATCTCCCGGCGCCAGGGGACTATGACACAGGCCGGTTCAAAGTGCAGGATGAACCGAATCGCGCGGCTGCACCACTGGTTGGGTCCGAACCCGATACGCCAGCTCAATCGCAGGGCGCGCGTCCTCAATGCCGTGGCCGCGGCCTGCGAGGGTCTCCTGGTACACCGTAGTGTGCAGATCGCGAAAACCGGTCGAAAACTCGATCGCCTCATCGTCCATCAGCAACGAACGATACGCATGCCCTCCCTCGTCTTGCACGCGCTCCGGAAGATCGCTCTCATCGATTGATAAGAACCAACGCACGTTGGCGTGCTCGAGCTCCATCACACCGCTGACGCGTTCGGGGTCTCTCGCGTGAATCTCCAGGTGGGACACAGCACCGAATATCCAGAGCATCATGTCGAATAGGTGAATGCCGATGTTCATCGCAAGCCCGCCAGACTTCGCTTCCGAACCTTTCCAAGAGTGGTGGTACCAGCGTCCGCGGCGCGTAATGTAGCTCAGCACGACGTCCTTTTTCGTCGCCGGAGGGTTCGCCTGGATTTGTTCCCTGAGCGCCAACAAGGACGGGAGATGTCGCAACTGCAAGACCGTTCGAATGCCTGTGTCGTACTCTTGCTCCAGCGTCTGGAGCTGATCCAGGTTCCACGGGTTGATCACCAGCGGCTTCTCGCAGATCGCATGCGCGTTTAGGCGCAACGCCAGCCGCACATGGGCATCGTGAAGATAGTTCGGCGAACAGATGCTCACGTAGTCGACGGCGTTGATCGAGCCCTCGCGACGCCGTTTCTCCAGGAACCGATCAAATCGCTCCACCTCGGTGAAGAACGATGCGTCCGGAAAGTAACTATCGATCACGCCCACGGAATCATGGGGATCGGAAGCCGCGATCAACCTGTTGCCGGTATCCCGAATTGCCGCGAGATGCCGCGGTGCAACGAATCCACCTACCCCCATAAGCGCGAAGTTTGCCATTGGTAGGGGCTATCACGAGGGGAGGTCGTTTTCAAAATCGCTGGCAAGAACGGCCCGGGGGAGCGGGGTCACGCTGCTCCCCCTCTCTATGAATCGTCGCCGTCGCTCAACCTTTGGTAGATCTCGGCGTAACGTGGGGCGACCACCTCGCGCAATCCTACCGATCGGCTGGCCGCGTCGCGGCACCGGTCGCGGATATCGGGGTCGGCCAACAAGCACTCCAGCTCTTTGGCTGCCTGCGGATAGGCTTCGCGCTCCGTGCTCGAGACCACGATACCCAGCGACTCTGTTGGAATGAGATGGTCATAGTCCCCGCATCCGGAGGTCGAAACGACCGGGAGACCGCAAGCCAGGTACTCCCCGAGCTTGATCGGTGAGCAGGACAGCTTCGAAGGAAATGGGTGAAGGAAACACAGCCCCACGTCCGAGCTGCTGAGATACGCGGGCATTTCGTTTGGGGGTACGGCGCGGGAGACGAACGGAACTTCCGCTCGCTCGCACAGCTCGGCGAACACCGCCGGGTCTTCGCCGGTGAGGACCAACAACGTCAGGGGGTCGAATACCTCCCTGGCAGCGGCCACGAAAGCCACCATCTCCTCGGTGGCGTACCAGCCGCCGGGTTTGCCCGCATAGACGAATACCGTCCCTTTCAAACCAAGCTCGTTGCGGAGCACTTGGCGGTGTTCGGGCATAGGACGGAATCGCGTGAGATCTACCGCACAAGGCAGAACGTAGATCGGGGTCTCGGCCAGCCAAGGTGCAACCTCGCGCTTGCGATGGTCGGTCAGCACCGCGACGACATCGGCGAGCTCCATCGACCGACGTTCCCCCCATGCGGTGAGCCGATGCCCAAGCGAGCGCTCGCTCCAGACTCCCGCATCGAGGTACTCCTGCGACAATGGGCCATCCGCGTCGATGAAAAGGCGGGTTCCGGCGAGCTTGGCAGCCACCGCTGCGATCGCGCTCGGGACCGAAGCACGACCGTGAATGAAAGTTGCGCGCGAGCGCCTCGCTACAATCGCGGCCACTAAGCTTCCGACCCCGATGTCATAGAGCGTCGAAAACACGGGCGGCCGCTTATGGTAGCTCACGGGATGCCATTCGATGCCTCGAGACGCGAGCTCCGAGCGTTTCGCTTTTCTGTCCTCCGGGCTCATCCGCCAGCGGGGTTGCTCGAACGTGATCAACCCGACTCTGTACCCTTGTCGTGTCAACGAATGCAGGTAGGGAAGGCTCTGACTCTGACACAGGGGGTCGAGCAGACTCCAGTACGTGATGTACACACTGTCGAGACGCCCCTTCATGACGCAAGGTTATACTCTCGGCGTCCTTCCGCGCTACTATCGCCCCACAGGAGCACAATGGAACCAACAGTGGAGCGCGTCGATGTCATCGATGGTTTTGGAGAGGAGTGGACCCGGTTCGATCAAACCGGCCTGACCGATGATGAGCGCATCGCAGCGTTCGAAACCTACTTCGAGGTCTTCCCGTGGAACGAGCTGCCCGCTGACGCGACGGGGTTCGATCTGGGATGTGGTTCCGGCCGTTGGGCCGCACATGTAGCTCCGCGCGTGGACACACTCCATTGCATCGATCCGAGCGATGCGATCGACGTTGCGCGGAGGAATCTCTCCGACCACGACAACGTGGTATTTCACCGCCGGACGGCCGCAGCGCTGCCCTTCGAGCCCGACTCCATGGACTTCGGGTATAGCCTCGGCGTTTTGCATCACGTTGCGGACACGGAGGGAGCACTGCGAGCCGCAGTGGAGGCCCTCAAGCCCGGAGCGCCTTTGCTGGTGTACTTGTACTATGCGTTCGACAACCGTCCTCGGTGGTTCCGCGCGCTTTGGCAGTTGAGCGACGTCGCGCGCAGGTTAATCGCGCGGCAGCCAAGCAGCGTTCGTCAGTTAGTCTGTGATGGCTTGGCTGGTTCCGTGTATTATCCCCTCGCACGGGGCGCAGCTGCCGCAGAGCGCCTCGGAATGAATGTAGCCGGCTGGCCCCTATCCGCCTACCGACACCGGTCGTTCTACGCGATGCGGACCGACTCGCTGGATCGATTCGGCACCCGTCTCGAGAAACGATACACACGTCAGCAGATGGAGACGCTGATGCGCGATGCCGGGCTCACCGACATCCGGTTCGGCACATCGGTGTTCTGGTGTGCGGTAGGCACCCGGGCCCGGTAGGTGACGCCGGCTTCGCACCTCACACCATTCGAGACTCAAGTCACTGTCGCCCGGCGTAGCGCCTTTTCAATGTGCTCCGCGACGCGAGGCCCCTGTCGCTCGGTGCAGTATCGTGTCTCCACCAGTTTTCGTCCATTGTGCGAAAGCTTCTTTCGCAGCTCGTGAGACCGGAGGAGCAACTCGAGATGCCGGTACCAATCGTCGGTACTGCGGGCCACGAGCCCGTTCTCGCCATCGACGACGAAATCCTGGGCGCCACCGGCCCACGATGAAACGAAGGGCACCCCCACCGCCATATACTGCACCTGCTTGAACCCGCACTTGCCTTGATACACTGGCGCACTGTGCATGGGAGCAAGCCCGATGTCGATTCGCTGAAACTCGCGAATCTCGTCCTCGAGCCGCCACGCCCTCGACTGCACCTCGACCGTGTCGAGCTCGAAGCCCTGTCCGGCGCCGACCACGTGGACCTCGAAGGCGTGGCCCTCTGCGCGCAGTTGGCGAAGGGCCGGCTCCACCAACTCGAGTTGGTGCGCGGTGCTGTGGGTACCGACCCACCCGATACGCAGGGCTCCCTCCTGGAACTCTCCGTCAAGTCGGCCGGGCAGAGGGGTCCAGGTCCTGGAAGGAACCACCGTCGGAATAACTTGGACGTTGGCGTTGACCTCACGCGCGCGCTCGGCAAGATGGGTCGACCCCGCAACGACACATGCGGCTCGACGCATCGTGTGCCAGCACTTGCTTGGATCCCTGAGCAACCGCACGGCGAGCGGATGCGTAGATCTCGAAAGATCATAGTTCCAAATCGCATCGTCGAAATCAAAGATGATCGGCAGGCGTTTGAGGGAGCGAAGGATGAACTCGGTGTACGCCGGCCCGATCAACGCGGCCTCGCGCTGAATGAACACCGCGTCAATATCGGCAGCGCGGATCGCCAGTGCGAGCCGCGATAGTGAACGGGATGCGAGATATCTCGCCTTTTGGAACCGGTTTCCCGTGGCATAGAAGCCGCCGAAAAACTCGTCTTCGATGAATGGCTCGAAGCGAACGTTCCATCCGCGGGCGCGCAAGTAGGGCAGCATCTCCGTCACGCGGAAGCGCGTTGCCGCGACTCGCTCAGGATAGCCGGCCAACGCCAGGATTGTTGGTTGCTGGCTCACGCTTGGCCCTCCATCGCACGAGCCGCCTCGCCCATATTTCGGCTTGGCCAGCCGTAGCGGTCGCGCAGCTCGCGGTACTGCCCGAGCACGTCGTTCAGGATCGCGAGGTTGTGGCTCGTGTGAGTACCGAAATTGTGTGGATGCCACCAGAGATGGAAATCACGTCCCCGGCGGGCCGCGTCGGTCATCGCGCGCTTGATGCGACGCATGCGCACCGGCTCGAGGTGGCGGCGAGATGGCGTGTACGGCCGGAGGAAAAGACCTGCGCGAAGCTGCACCAAACCGTCGCGGTCAGGGCTCGGATCGTCTCCATGCGCCCCTCCTAGAGGCAGATAACTATCGAGCAACCGAAGAGCCCGATGTGCGAGGTTCTCCTGGTCGGCGCGGCGCGCTCGGTAAGGGTAGAACATCGGAGGCGTGCGATACGCTCGAACGCCTACCTTCTCCAAGATGGCATGGTAGGCAGGATTGTACTGCCCCCGCGGGAAGACCAGCGCCTCCGTTACGTTTCCGAACTCGCCGGCGATGGCGGCGGCCGCCTTCAGGTCCGCCTCGAACGTTTCCGCCGTCTGGCCATCCTCTAGGCAGTAGTAATGCGAGAAGGTATGCGAGGCGATCTCTTGACCGGGAACCGCTGCAATCGCGCGCAGGAGAGAGGAAGCATAGTGAAACGGGTCGCTGCGCTCGTCCTCGCCGACCTCGTCCAAAAATGAATAGGGGTCGAATCGACGTTGCGTGTACTTTGGCCGCAACTCCGGCAAGTGATCCACGAGGTGACGCTTGTCGCGTGCAAAGAGAAACCCGACGGTCGCCCACGTGGCGTGGACCTCATGCGCTTCGAAAGCTCGGAGCATCTCAGGGATCGAGTCCCGCGCGCGAAGGAAGTGGTCCTTTTTTTGGGAAAGGCTCACCACGTCGCGGACTCCCCAGTGAAGCTCGAAATCGAGCGAGACGATGAAGCTTCCGTCGGCCATTAGACCGTGTCCGAATCGCAGTAGCTGATATACCAGTTGCGTCGGTCGCCTACTACGTTCGACAAAGAGTCGTCCAGCGGGCGAACGCCGAAGTGTAGCTCGATGGGACGAAGCCTCTCGGGAAGCGTCACGAACCCGCCGGTCGAATAGGCTTTGGCGTTGGGCGAGTGCCGAAAGCTCCAGGCCAACACCGCATCAGCCCCATCCGCGGCCATGCGCCGGAGGCACTCGACCAGCAGCGCCGCCCCGACTTCATGAGCACCTGGCTCGTGAAGGAGTTCGATCACGTAGCCGATTCGTCCTCCATGTTTGTCGACCGTCGTATACGCGCAAAAAGCAACGAGTTGCGCCTGGTCGAAGACGCCAAGGCACTGGTACTGCTCTCCGGTCTTGGTGAGTCGCCATCGCAGATACTCAGCGCTTCTGTCGACCGCGACGGTCACATTGGTGGCAAATCGCTGCCAGAGCGCGTCTAGCTCAGGGCCTAGCACCGTCACCGGCCGAAGCTCGTAGGAAGCCGGCAGCTCCGGCCCTCGAATCGGCACGCGCAGATCGGGCAGCCGTCGCAACCACCTGCCAAGGGGCAGCTTCGACGCGAGGAACGCGGTTCGCAGCGGCCTCACCAGGAAGGGAACGGGATCGAGCGAACGCCACCTGAGCTTCCCGAAGAAGCCCGGTGCCGAATTCCCATTTGGAAAGCCATAGACGAACGCACCATCGAGTTCGCGGACGCGCTCATAGGCCGCTTCTGCCATCTTGGTGAAGAGGCCGTGGCCACGAAAATCCGCATCGACCAAGGTATCCACCGACTGCGCAGCCAGCCTCACGGCCCCACGGACCCGGACGAACCCTGGCTGCACGGCATAGATCGCCGCAATCCGTTCGTCGGACACGGCCAGGTGGACCACCAACTCGTGTGTGGGGTTGTCCGCATACTGCCAGCGAAGCACGTCGAGTCGCCGAGGTGTGCCGTTGCACTCGAAGCATTCCCGAAACGCAACGAGATCGGCGTCGCTACCGTTCATCGCGCGGAGTTCGAGTGCACCACCCATCAGGCGGCGCGTAGCACGCTTTGCGAATCGCCGCGAATGTCCTTATCAGTCGACCTGGCGAGACGAGGCCTCTGCAACACGAAGAGCATCACCGCGAAGAACGGTAAAATCGGGCTCCTGTATCTGGACAGGGTTCCAAGGTTGGTGGACGTGAGTCCTACCGCAATTCCAAACGCGACTACGAACACGAGGCAGAACACGAGAAAAGGATCGTCCATGATCTGCCGGCGAACCGCGCGCAGGTTCCGACGCGCGAAAATGCGGGCTAGCAATAGCGTGAGCGCCGTGGTCTCGAGCGCATTCGCCAACATGAGCAGATTGCGCGCCTCGAAGATCGCGGGTCGAAAGAGGGAAGCCAGGAGGGCGACTGGCGCGAACAGGAGCTGACCGATGAGTGTGGTCGGTATCTCTCCGCTCAACGCATAATTGCTACCGCCCCGCAAGCCGCGGCCCATCTGCTGCAGCTCGAAGGTCCGAGTGCTGAACGTGTCAGGAGAGTACTCGGGGAAGTAGCGGCCCAGCAGAAGGATTCCGCCCACGCCCACTGCAGCGGCAGCCGCCAGGTACGCTGGGCGAATGCGTACCCTGCCTCGCTTCAGGCTCCGCTCCCAGTAGTACCAACTGCCTCCCGCCAACACGAGGGGAAACAGGATGTATGCCTTGATGAGCAGGATCGGAATGGCACCGGCGACGATGAGAGCCCAGCCAGCGGCGAGGCGTCCTTCACGGATCCAGAGGTGGACCCCGAACACAGCCCATCCGAATCCGCCCACCGCTATGGCCTCCTTGATGAGGCCGGAAGACCAGAAAACGAAAGAAGGCATGAAGAGGGTCGCGATCGCCACAGGAAACCGGTACGCGGCGTCCACGTTCGCCCGAAAGGCACGGTACAAAGCTATCTTTCCGCATAGCGACAGCATCGAAAAGGCGATGCACGCGGCGTACTTGGAGGGGCCGAGGAGATAGAACGCCCACGCGGCCAAGGCCGACATGCTGCCCGTGGACGTTCCGGCACCCACGACGAACATCGGAAGACGGTGCTGGTTCTGCAGCAAAATCGCGGTCACCTCGGGAATGACGTGCACCGCGTCGCGCTCCATCATTTGCGCCAGGATCTCCCCATACCTGAAGTACAAGAACATGTCGCTGCTGCCATAAAACGTGAGCGTGATCGGCACTTGTGCACAGGCGAACGCTACGTGCATGGCGAACGCGGCCGTCACCCATTTCCGTTCCCTGCGTGAGAAACCGACCGCGCAAGCAGTCACCAGAACCGCGCCCGCCGCGGTCACGAAGAGTACAGGAAGAAGTTCGTTCATTGCCCGGTCGTCAATCTAGCATCCTGCGCGCTATGTCTCGATGTGCTTGCGGTTGTGGCTCCACCAGGACTGGAACATCAGAACAGCCCACAATTGATGCTCGTGGTTGCCGTGTCCTGCTTGGTGGGCCTTCCACGTGCCGGCGACTGTCCTGGCATCGAAGATTCCCTCTGCTTCGATCGCGTTCTCATCGAGAAGCTCGGCGGCCCACTCCGCGAGCGGGCCGCGAAGCCACTGCCCAATCGGTACCCCAAACCCCGTCTTCGGTCGGTCGAAGAGCTCGGTCGGAACGTGGCGGGCGAGAACCTGCCGCAA
Organism: Deltaproteobacteria bacterium; assembly: GCA_019309605.1. Classification (GTDB taxonomy): domain Bacteria; phylum Myxococcota_A; class Polyangia; order Polyangiales; family Houyiibacteriaceae; genus SG8-38. The sequence continues at coordinate 8,274 of JAFDFW010000030.1, forward strand.
GATCCATTTCTGAGATCGGCCCTTGATCTTCCAGCTCATGGGAAGCCTCCAGGCAAGCTCGACGAGGTGGTGGTCGAGCAGCGGCACACGGCCTTCGAGCGATACGGCCATCGATGCGCGGTCAACTTTCGTGAGGATGTCGTCTGGCAGATATTGCGTGAGGTCATAGAACAGCATCTGCTCGGCAAACGGAGCATCAAAATGATGGTCCAACGGCGGTGGTCCGAGATCGGTACCCCGCGCAAGAACCTCGCTCGGCTGCGACCAATGAGAGCGAAGCCGTTCGTAGAGCTGGTGCGCGGTGTCGACTTCCGCAAGCGTAGCGACTTTGTGCAACTTGTCCCCTGGAAGCCTCACTACGTCGCCCAACCCGAAGGCGCGAAACGCCCGATCCCACTGGTCCGTCCCGACGAGTTGGAGGGCTCCGAACGCCTTTCTCGCGCGTTGGGGCAACCGGTTTGCCAGGCTCCACAACCGCGGGGCCCAGGCATGTCGATTGTATCCGGCAAAGAGCTCATCACCACCGTCGCCCGAAAGTGACACCGTAACGTGCTGCCGAGCGAGACGGGAGACCAGGAACGTCGGCACCTGCGATGAATCTGCGAAGGGCTCGTCCCAGTGATGTGCCACCTCTGGAACGAGAGCCAGCATGTCAGAAGGCTCAGCGATCAGCGTGTGGTGTTCACAGCGCAAATGTTCGGCTACCGCCTGCGCATGGCTGGATTCGTCATAGCCCGATGAGGTGTTCCCGATGCAAAAGGTTTGAACCGGTTTCTCGGCGACCTCCTGCATCATGGCGACGACCGCAGAGGAATCGATACCGCCGGACAAGAACGCACCAAATGGGACGTCGGAGCGCATCCTGAAACGGACCGAGCGTCGCAGAAGGCGCTCGACCTCCTCGATTGCGTCTTGCTCCGACCCTTCGAACGGCTGCGATAGTCCGTCAGACGCGACCTGCTTGGCAGACCAGAATTGGTGCTCGATGCCTTGGGCTCGAGGACCGTCAAACCGAATGACCGTTCCCGGCTTCACCTTGTGAACGTGCTCGACGATGCACTCGCTGTCAGGAACGACACCGTATCTGAGGAACGACGCCAGCGCCGCGCGCTGAAGACGCGGGACAAACGGGGGAAACTCGTAGAGCGCTTGCAGCTCGGACGCGAATGCGATGCCGAATGAGCCTCGCACATAGAGTAGCGGCTTGATGCCCAGACGATCACGAACGAGCGATACCCGCTTTGCTTCTCCGTCCCACAAGGCGAACGCGAACATACCGTCAAAACGCTCGAGCGCGCCTTGCAAGCCCCATTCTGCGATCGCTTCGAGGACGACCTCGGTGTCCGAATGACCTCGCCACGGGATACGTTGTCCCTGCTGCCCCAGCTCGGTGCGAATCTCAGGCGCGTTGTAAACCTCGCCGTTGTAAGCGATGCAGTAGCGTCCCGAGTGTGAACGCATCGGCTGCTGCCCCCGGCTGCTAAGGTCGAGAATCGACAGCCTCCGGTGCCCGAAACCGACACCTGTCTCGCGCTCGAAGAAGATTCCCGCAGCGTCCGGGCCGCGGTGCGCCAGCGTGTCCGTCATTCGCTCGATCCATCGTCGGACGCGGTCTTCGGTGACCGACTCTGCGCACCACAATCCTGTTATCCCGCACATACCGGTTCGTAACCCCCGAGTCAGCCCACAACCTCGCGACGGTCGAACATAGCCGCAACTGGCGGAAGCCGCACCCCTGGTCTAACACTGCGAGGTGGGAAGAGAATTGCGAGGCCTTTTGGTGTATCCGATCTCCGTCGACCACCCGGGCAATCGCGGCATCCTCAACAAGATGGAGTACCAATGGGCTGCGTTCTCGGAGCTCACCGGAGATGTCGACTTGGTCTGCAGTAGCAACCGGGGACCGATTCTGAACGGCGAGCTTGCAAGCAAATACCCGATCACGGGTCGCGCGTTCAATTCACTCAATCACTATGCGTTGTTCTATTCTCACATTGCGAAGTACGCGCAGTCAGGCGACTACGACTACCTCTACATCCGATACCCTTTAGCGCTTCCGAATTTTCTCTGGTTTCTTCGGAAGACCAAGCAAGCGAACCCCAAGACCAAGGTGGTCGTCGAAATCGCTACGTTCCCGTATCGCCGCGAACTACGAACCCCGAAGCGACTCGTCCTGCGCACGCTAGACGACCTCGGACACGGTCAACTAAAGAATCATGTAGACGCGATCGTGACGTTCTACGGCCAATCTGAGATCTTCGGCGTGCCTTGCTTGCAGTTGCGTAACGGGGTGGACGTCGAACGCATCCACCTCCGCAACGCGACGCCCTCCGACGACGGGCTCGTCATGATTGCCGTGGGCAATGTTGCGGAACGACACGGACTCGATCGCATGCTTCGTGGCATGGCTAACTACGAGAAGCAATCGGGGGCCGCACGAACCACCTTGCATGTGGTAGGTGACGGGCCCGCCGTCGGAAATCTGAAAATCTTGGCTGGGCAACTCAGTATCGATCGACACGTTCGATTTCATGGCCTCAAGAGCGGAGCCGAGTTGGACGCTGTGTTCGACCAGGCTAACATTGCCCTGGACTCGCTGGGCATTCATCGATTGCAACTGCCCTGTTCCAGCTCGCTGAAGGCCCGCGAGTACTGCGCCAGAGGCATCCCATTCGTACTTTCGAGTGACGACCTCGACTTCCCCTCGGAGTTGGGGTTCGTGCATCGTGTTCCGGCCGACGATCGGCCGGTGGACGTGTCGGCGCTGGTAGCGTTCCACACCGAGGTGACGAGAACGACTCCTACCGTCCATCGAGAGATGCGTCGTTACGCCGAGGAACACCTCACTTGGAAATCGAAGCTCGAACCTCTGGTTCACTATCTACAAGCAAACACTGATCGGAGGGCGCCTTGAAGAACATCATCGGTAGGGTCGCCGGCTTCCAATTGACAACACGGGCCACAGCGGTTTAACCAAGGCGGTCATGCGCTTCGTGCACGTCGTTGGTGTGAGACCGAACTTCATGAAGATCGCGCCGATCATGAGCGCGCTCGGGCGGCATATGGACGTCGAGCAGTTGTTGGTTCACACAGGCCAACATTACGACGCCAGGATGTCGCAGGTTTTCTTTGACGACCTCGACATTCCTCGCCCGGACGTCAACCTCGGGCTGGGTTCCGCCCAACACGAATCCCAGACCGGCACGATGATGGTCGCGTTGGATGTGCGCGCACGTCGAGGCGGGCCTACGCTCGTTCGACCGGTCCATGCCGGAGGAGATCAATCGCCTCGTCACTGATCGCGTGGCCGACCTGCTGCTCACGCCTTCTGCCGACGCTGATGAGAACCTGTCGGCTGAGGGCGTCCCAGAGACATCCATCCACCGTGTTGGCAACGTGATGATCGATACGCTGCTAAGCCATCTGGATCGCGCCAAACAACTCCCAACGCTCGATGCGGTCGGAGTGGAACCAGGCGCCTACGCGCTGGTGACGCTGCATCGTCCATCCAACGTAGATGACCCCGTGGTGCTGCAGTCGCTGCTCGCCGCTCTGGAATGGGTCCAAGATAGAGTCGCGATCGTCTTTCCGCTTCATCCTCGTACCAGAAGGCGGCTCGAAGAGTTCTCGCTGCTCGAGCGGGCTGCAGCGATGCCCAACGTCGATCTCACGGAACCCCTCGGCTACCTCGACTTCTTGGCGCTCACCGCGAGCGCCAAGTTGGTCCTCACCGATTCGGGTGGACTCCAAGAAGAGACCACAGTGCTTGGAATCCCGTGCCTCACGCTTCGCTCGTGCACGGAGCGCCCCGTCACCGTCTCGGTAGGCACGAACACCGTCGTCGGCTCCGACCCGCAGAGGATCCAAGCTGTGGTTCGGGAGATCCTAGCGGGGCGCGGGAAGACCGGCAGCGTTCCCGAACTCTGGGACGGGCGGGCGAGCCAACGCGCGGCAGATGTCTTGATCGACAACCTCAAACATCGCTCGGTTCACCAAGGCTGACCGTTGTCGAAGCAACCTCAAAATCTGGGGCAGCGGCTGAAGGTCGGTGCAAAGTGGTCGGGCGCAGAGATTCTCCTCAACCTCCCGCTGCGGCTCGGCACGCTCGCCATACTGGCGAGGCTACTCACGCCGACGGAGTTTGGGGTTTTCGCCGCGGCGGTTACCATCATCGAGTTCGCCCGTCCGCTCGGCACGCTTTCGATGGACCACGCGCTGGTCCAGAGCAAGAGCCTGAGCGCGAGTACCATTGCCTTCGCGTCCGTCTTGGCACTCGGCCTCTCATCACTCGTTGCAGCGATGATCGCCGTGAACGCAGACACGGTTCTCCTGCTGTATGACGACCCGGAGGTGCCTGTCCTGGTGGTCGTGCTTGCGCTGTCGGGTCCCCTCGCCGCGGCGTCCGGCCTGCTACTTGCCATCTTGCGTCGAAAGTTGGCGTTCCGAGAGCTCTCGATCGTCGTCCTGGTCTCTTCTTCAACTGCCGCCGTCACTTCGCTCCTGGTCGCTGCGCTTGGCGGCGGTATCTGGGCCTTGGTGACTGGATACTATCTAGACCTCATACTCAAGGCCGCATTGGCGTTGCCGCTCGTCCGCCCACGCTTCGTCCGTCCGCGCATCGGCGATGAAGTGCGTCGTCTGCTTCGGTTCGGGGGCGGCACCACGCTATCGATGTCGCTGAACTTTTGGGCGTTGCATGGCGATTATGTCGTCATCGGAAGCGTGCTCGGCGCCAAGCCCCTCGGATACTACAGCCGCGCCTATCAGCTCATATCCACCGTCCCAGGCATGCTCGGACATCTGCACAACATGGTCCTGTTCCCAGCCTTCTCCAGGGCTCAAAGCGATCGAGGCTATCTCGAGAAAGCTTTGCTGGTGGGGACCGAAGCGACCGCGGCCGTGACGCTTCCGTTGTCCGCGTGGGGACTCGTCCTTGGACCGGAGATCATCTTCGTCCTGCTGGGGCCCGGCTGGGAGGAGGCGATCGTTCCATTTCAGATCCTCTCGCTAGGGGTCTACTTTCGGGCCGGATACCGTTTCGCCGCGAGCATCGTCTGGGCCACGGGCCGTGTGTTTTCTCTGTCCGCATGCCAAGGGATCTATGGCATTCTGATCGTCGTCGGAGCGGTGGTCGGCGCTCAGTGGGGAATTCCCGGGGTAGCAGTCGCGACGCTGCTGGCCCTGCTCGTCTTCTACCTACTGCTGTACGGGCTGACGGCTCACGTCAGCGGCGCGTCCTTGCTGTCGTTTGTCCAGATTCATGCCGGGCCCAGCCTCATTTTCATCGTCGTCGTGGTGACGGCCGCTGTTGGACGAGCCTCACTGTTGGGGTTCGACTGGCCACCGATCGCGGTCTTGCTCGGCTCCGTCACGTTGAGCATCCTTGCGCTGCTCGGCGCAACGTTGGTGCTCCGGAACCGGCTCTGGGGCGACCTGCTCTACCAACAGGGACTTGCCGCGCTTAGGTGGTATGCTCCTCCCGCGGAAGCGGAGGCCCAGGATCACGATGACCTCAGCACTTGAGTTCAGCTCGAGTTGGAGTCTCGGGGAGATGGCGTATCGCGGGATCCTCGACGATCTTCGGTCGATCGGAGCCAAGAGCATCGTAGAGTTCGGCAGCGGAACCTCCACCCTTCGTCTCAGCCGCGATCTACCGGACGCCAGCATCTTCTCCATCGAAAGCGACTCTGCCTTTCTCGAACAAACCCGTGGAGATCTCGAACTGCATGGCGGTTCCGCTCGCGTGGAATTGGTGCAACGGCCGCTACGTTGGCAGCGTCACGGCCTGAGTTGGTTTCGCAGTTATCAACCTGGGCAGTTCCCGCAGCGCATCGACGCCGTTCTGATCGACGGTCCCCCGATTGCGACGCGCCGCGGCCGCGAAGCGTGCCTGTACCAGGTCTTCGCCAACTGCCACGTGGGCACGCGCTTCTACTTGGACGACTATCGCCGCGCAGCGGAGCAGCGCACCGTCCTCAATTGGCTGCGCACCTACGGCAGCGCGTTGATCCATCTCGAAACATTTCAGGTAGACCACCAGGTCGCCGTCCTCGAAAGGGCCACCGAGCGCTACGCCAGACGATTCCATTGGAAGAACACCGCCGACTCGGTGATTCAAACTACGAAGCAAATCCTGCGACCATGAACCCGCTCGACACGAACCGGCTGCGCCCGATCGCACCGGACACCGCTATTCTCTGCATCCTGGTGGTCGTCGGACCACAGCTATTTGGCGGGGCTTTTCCGTGGTCGGTCGTGCTCATCGCCGGGCTTTCGCTCCTCGGACTCGCAACGGCGCTGTGGGTGCGTCGGTCTTCACCACCTCCTCTAATCGATGGTGTGTTCGTTGTCATGGGCGTGGCGTGGCTGTGGACTTGCGTTCAAGCCATCTCGCTGCCCTCTGGAGTCGCGCACGCTCTCCGTGTGGGCTCTGCGCAAACCGCGGATCGCCTCGAAGGTCTTGTTTGGGCGGGCAACATCCCACTCACTATCTCCTGTGACCCTGGTTCGACTCAACTCCAGATCCTCGTCGGCATCGCCATCCTTGCTGCGTTTCTCACGGCACGCTTTAGCGGGCCAGATGGACTCGGGCCGATCGCCACCGCCACGGTGTTGTCCGCGTTGCTACTCGGTCTCGAGGGCTTGGTTCATCGCATCTCGGGCGCAGACGCCGTGTTCGGCATGTACGCGCCCCGGTTCACCCAACCTCAGTTGCTCACCCCCCTGATGAATGGCAACCACCTCGGTGGCTTCGCCGCCATGGGTGCGCTGCTCGCGGCAGGTCTCGCGGCGCGGCGAGGCTCGCCATCGAGGCGTGCCTGGGCCATCGCGTCTGCTCTATGCGCGATCACCGTCGCGTGGACGCTTTCCCGGGGCGCCATCGGGAGCTTGTTGTTTGGCTTCGTATTGCTGGCGGCGTGGTTGAGGCGGGGCGGGCGATCCGATCGACGCGGTGCGCTCATTCCCGTAGCTGTTCTCGGATCCGCCGTCGCGGGCACTCTCGCCTTCGCGGGCCTCGAACCAATCTTACGCCGCTTCGAGGACCAGGGGTTCGACAAGCTTGCAGTCGCGGCGCGCGGCTTTCGCTTGCTCGACGGGTCGACTTGGTGGCTCGGCGTCGGTCGAGGGGCATTCTCCTCCACATTCGTGGCCAAGGAAGGATCCTTGGCCCGCTACACCCACCCCGAGAACATCTTGGTTCAATGGACGACCGAGTGGGGGCTGCCCATCGGCCTGGCGCTGCTCGCCGTGCTAATACCCACGCTATGGAAGCGACTGCGCGAAGCCGAGGAGCCACTGGTTGCCGCAGTCTGCATAGCGATTTTCGCGTTGAGCCTACAGAATCTGGTCGACTTCAGCCTCGAAATGGCGGGCGTCGTCGTCGTCGTCGCGGCCCTGCTCGGCACGCTGTTGCCCGTGTCGGGCACCTCGAGGTCAGAACGCTCGCTCAGGCTATCGGTAGCAGCTCTGGTGGCGTTCACCGTGATATTGCTGGCGTTGGCGCCGCGCGCGCTCGAAAGTGACACACAATCGATCGTCGATCGATTGACCCGGGCCATGCGATCTGACGACGAAGCCGGCTTCCAGTCCGCGCTCCGCCAGGGGCTCGCACTTCACCCGGGTGAGCCTGCGATCGCACTGCTCGCCGGAACGTACGCGGGGTCGAAAGGGTACAGCGATGCCCCGCGCTGGCTTTCGATTGTGATGGAGGAAGCACCAGGCTGGGGCGCGCCACATGCGGTGGCTGCGCGATGGTTGCTCGCGCGCGGACGGTTCGATCAGGGGCTGCTCGAGATCCGGGAGGCCGAAGAGCGGCACCCCGGAAGCGCTCGAGAAGTCTTGTGCGAGTTGATCAGTCGCTTTCCGCAGATGGAGCACATCGAACGGTCAGCGCCCGGGGGGGACCTACGCATCTCCTATCTCAATCGTGTCACCACATGCCGGATGCTCTCGGCTGAGCTACGGGCAGAGATCGACGCGGCTATTCTACAAACCGAGCCCGCCCACGGAGCCGCGGTTCTGCGCGAGGCTCGCCGGCTTTCTTCTCAAAAACGATCGGCGGACGCGAAGGCTCTCCTCGCGCAAGCCCTCGAGCACCATCCGGACGACGTAGGGCTCCGGGCTGCAATGATCCGAGCACATCTGCGGGGGGGTGACGTCGAGGCGGCACAGTCGGCATTGAACGAAGCGAGATCGAGGGGCTTACACAGTCGAACATTGGTCCGGGCCCAAGCGCGCGTCGAAGCCGCGTCGGGCCAGACCGATCAGATGCGAGCTACGATTACCCAACTCCGGGGACAGTCCCGAGGCGACGCCCGACTGGTTGCAGGGTCCTTCATGTTGGAGGGGGAGCTCGAGGCATCGCTCGGGAACATCAACGAAGCGCTTGCTGCCTATGCGGCCGCCGACGTCGCAAAGCCCGACACGCCGGCGCTGCGACACGCTGCCGACCTCGCGCTCCGATCGGAACGACCCACGCGCGCACAGCGCCTCTACCGGGCACTGTGCGCACGCCACCCGGGTGGATCAGCATGTGCGCAGGAGGCCCGGCTCGCGAAGGAAGCTAGGAAAGGGCCACCGGGACGGCCCATGCCTTGACCCTTTGTTCGAGATCGAGAACGCTAGCGATCGGGGAGAACGTCATTCGAGAAAGCAGAGAACAGAGCGACTCGGTGGAGGAACCGGAGTTCGACCTCCGAGAGATCGTGCACATCCTCCGTGAGTACAAGTGGCTCATGGGAGCTATCACGATAGCTGTGATCGCGATCGGAGTAGTCTGGACCCTCCGAACGCCGAAGATCTACGAAGCCACTTGCACGATCGAGTACGACCCCGATCCCTCAAAGCCGCTCGGCGGCCGTGTGGAAGACGTAGCTGACCCCATTGGCAGCTTCTGGGCGACGAGAGAGTTCTTCCAGACGCAGAACCTCGTGATAGCCAGCCGCGGTATCGCCGAGCGGGTGGTTCGGAAGCTCGGACTGCACGAAGATCCGACCTACCTCACGCAAGACGACGACACGCTGGGTGAGACCGGAAACTTGGAAGGCAGCGCGATAGCGCTCCAGTCCCGGCTTACCGTGGATCCCGTGCCCGAGACCCGAATCGTTCGCGTCCACGTACTCGACGTGAAGCCGGAACGCGCGAAACTGATCGCAGACGCGGTGGCTCAAGCGTATGTCGAAAAGACGATCGAGGATCGGCTGGAATCTACTGATCGCGCAAGGGACTGGCTTGAGCACCAACTCAGCACACTTCGTGCGGAGCTGGACGAGGCGGAGACCGTGCTGCACGAGTTCAAGAAGGGACACAACGTGCTGTCGGTGTCGATGGAGGATCGACAGAACTTGGTCGCCAGCGACATTCGGGCAACGAACGACAAGCTCACCGAAACCCGCAACCGGCGAATCGAGCTCGAGGCCCGATCGAAGCGCCTGAGGGTGTCGCTCGGCGACGGACTCGACACCATCGACCCAGCGGTCCTGGCGGAGGATCCAGTGCTGAGCGAGCTCGTGGTCGAGCTCCGGGGTAAGAAGCAAGAGCGCGACGCTCTGGCGGTTAAGTATGGGCGCGAGCATCCCACCATGAAGACGCTCGCCGAAGAGGTCGAGGGGCTCGAAGGGCAGGTCGCGCAGGAGAAGACCTTGGTCATCCGGTCCGCCGACCACGACGTCCAGCAGATCAAAGCGGTCGAGGAAGGGCTGCGCGCAGCCGCAAGCGTAGCGCACTCGGCGGGCCTGAATCTGAATCTGCGCGAGATCGAATACAAGCGCCTCAACCACGACCGAGACAACAAGGCCAAACTCTACGAAATCGTGCTGCAACGGCTCACTGAAACCGACCTCACACGGATGCTCAAGACCACATACGTGCGGGTGCTCGACCGAGCACTCCTCCCGGTCAGCCCGGTAAGCCCAAATCTCATGAAGAACGTCGGCACCGCTTCGCTGGCCGGTCTCTTGCTCAGTCTCGCGGTGGCTTTTGTCGCAAGCCGACTCGACCACACGGTCCGTTCGGTGGAAGCCGTCGAGAATCTCGGCGTCACGGTGCTTGGCGTAATCCCGCATTTGGGGAGCGCCGCGGGATCAACGTCGTCGGACGCTAGGGCCGGCCCGAAACAGATCAGCCCCCCCACCGCACGAGAGGAGCTTATCGTCGTAGATGAACCGATGTCTCCAGCGGCAGAGACGTTTCGGATGATCCGCACCAACCTGACGTTCATGTCGGTGGACGATCCGCTCCGAAGCTTCGTCGTCACGAGTGCGCTCCCCCTCGAAGGCAAGACGACGGTCGCAAGCAACCTAGCGATCAGCTTGGCGCAGTTCGGTCGCTCTGTGCTCCTGGTCGACTCCGACTTACGGAGACCGAGGCTTCACCGCGTCCTCGAGGTCGACAACGACCGAGGTCTCACGACAGTCGTCGACGGAAGCACTACCCTGAACGCAGCGGTCCACGAGACAAAGGTGGACGGACTCAGCGTCCTAACCTCTGGGCCCATCCCGCCCAACCCATCCGAGTTGCTTCACTCCGCCGCCTTTGGCCGTCTCAATGAGGATGTGTTGAAGCACTTTGACTACGTTGTGTTCGATAGCCCGCCCATGGGCGCTGTGACCGACGCCGCAATTCTCGGTTCACAGGTCGACGGCGTACTACTCGTAGTCCGAGCCGGAGCTAGCACTCTGCACGCGGTCTTAGGGGCAACCAAGCAGCTCCGAAGCGTCTCTGCGCGCCTGCTTGGCGCGGTGCTGAATGACGCCGACCTCAGGATCAGGGGTACCAGGTACGGCGACAACCAGTACGCATATCGAACCGCATATGGATACGCGCCCGTCGACGAAGGCGCGGACGCCGCCTAATTCTGTGCGCGCGGCACCCCAGCAGGCTAGCCGACGGCTACCGGTTTCGCGAAAGGCCCCAGACGACCTCCCCCGCCGTGCCGTGTATGTTGGCTCCACCGTCCTCCTCGTGGAGTGGGCTGCCGCGTTGATCCGAGGCGGTCTTCCTTCGGTGTCTCCGACGCCAATCGTCGAGGCGTGGCTCATCGCCGCAGCCTGTTGTTTCGTCGGAGCGATGGGTGCAGGTCTCGTTGTGCATGCCGGACGGTCAGTTCTCCGACGGCTTGGCACGCGTTTGGAGCGGTTCATGACCGGTGGCGGCATTTGCGTAATAGCCGGACTCGGTGTCGCTCTCGAGGCGATGGCAGCGTCTCCAAAGCTCGGGGTCCCGGTATATGGACAACTGGGGCTTGGTCAGCCCTGGCAGCCGGGGCTCGTAATGGCAGTCGTCCTGGCGGCCATCGCTGTTGGGCTCGCGGTGCTTGGATTTGCGAGGCATCGGGGGCATGTGGTCACTCTGCTGACGGCCATCATCTGGCTCCATCTTGCGGTGGGGCCGGGCTACCTCGATATGGCGGCGAGGGTAACGCCCCGGAGACATTTACTCCTCGTCGCCCTATGCCTAGTGACGCTCGATCTCGTCACGGAAACGATACACGCAGGCCGTCAGTCCAAACGACTACGCCGCGCCACCTTGCTAGCAATCCCATTGGCGGTGTGTGTGTGGGCTGCCGCGCCGTGGCTCGCTAGCAATGATGCGAAGTTGATTGTTGGTGGAAGAACGTCCGTGCCCTACCGGATGCTGGCGCTAAGTGCGGCGGCGCCATGGGCACCTGAAAAATGGCATCCGATTGCGGATCCCCCTCGAACGAAGGCAATTCCGCTAGTGTCGCAACGCTTGGCCCGTCCATCGCGCGGCGTGGTCCTGGTGATTATCGACACTCTACGTCCCGACGCGCTTGACTGGCAGTCGAATGGGCAACCTTTGGCTCCGAACCTTCTGGGTGCTCGGAGAGAATCCCTCAGCTGGTCGCGCGCATATGCCACGTATCCGGGCACAGGTCTGTCAGGAGCGGCAATGTTGGGGCGTACCTCGTCGCCCAGTCTGCTGACCTCGTTGCGAGCGCAAGGGGTCCGGAGCGTCGCGGTATCGACGAGCGGAGCACTGTTGGCGCCGGACTTCGACGAAACCGATGATAGCGCGCGGACGACCGAAATGACGTCCCGCATGGTCCGTTACTCGGACAGAACCACTGCCGCCGCACTCCGAAACTTGGACCTCCTCATGGAGGGCGAGGAACTCTTCCTGCTGCTCGTACACTACATGGCACCGCACGCTCCGTACGTTGGAAACCGGTCGGCTATCGTTCCCCCTCTGGACAGATATCGAGATGAGGTCGCCTACGTCGACGAGGCACTCGCTCCGCTGCTCCGTAGACTCAAGGAAGGAGTCGATGCAGGTGACGTGACGGTAGTCGTCGCGAGCGATCACGGCGAGGAGTTTCTCGAGCACGGGTACCGGACGCACGGCGTCCGCCTCTACGAGGAATCTATGCGAATCGTCCTGTTCATGTCGGGCCCGGGCGTGCGTGCCCGCCAATCATCGGCACCGGTTTCGGGTGCAGACCTGGCACCAACTTTGGCGGAGCTCCTCGGCGTTTCGGGCACCGAACGAACCTCAGGTCACGACGAGAGACGCGAGGTGGAGCAAAGAGTGATCCGCGTCAGCGGTTCGACGTCCTTCGGCTGCATCCGTGGCGCGATCAAATGGATCTACGACGTGGAGGTCGGATATTGGGAAAGATACGATCTGATTTCCGATCCCGAGGAGTCGATGAATGGCGCCGGCGACCATGATGTGCCCGAATGGTGCGGCAGACGAAACCGCTGAACCGTTGTAAGCACGCGGTCAATCCTGCGTGAAGCGACGCGAATCTCAACCGAGCTCCCTCGCTGCCCGCTCAAAGCGAGCCTTGCGTGCCTTGGACGCAACTCGCAGAAGTGGCCGGTCACGCTCCCAGCGACCTCGCTCGTCATCAGGTGCGCCATCCAATAGCCGCGCGAAATCTTCGCTGCCGGTGAGCCGTGTTACGTGCTGGTACACGCCGTGGAGCGCGATGTGCACCCGCGGATCGAGCGGGGCTTCATCTCGCAGGCGGTCGAGCGCCACCAGATCGGCGCTGAGCTCTGCGATCAGCGTTGCGGACGCTCGC
>JAFDFW010000288.1 GCA_019309605.1 Deltaproteobacteria bacterium
GACGCCGGGGATGCCGTCGGGCGAGCACCACTCATCACTCAACCAAGCGTGAAGGCGAAAGCGGCGAAGCCCCGCAGCATCGAGCTCTTCACGGAGGCGTCCTACGCAGTCTTCGAGCCAGGTGTCCTCCACCGACAGGCCGAGCTCGCACAAGCGAACATCGAGGAGCTCCTCGGTCGGCAGGTTTTCCCAATCGACTGGCACAGCTCGCACAGCTTGACGGATCTAGTGGGGCGCTACCAGGGAAGCCGTTCGCCGTTGGCGTGCCAGAAGCTGCCGGAGTTCCCGAGCTGCAGCTGGTCGATGCGCGCGACGAGGCCCTCAGCCGACTCCGACACGGGGATGCCGTGGCGTCCGGTCATCTCCGTGGCGACCATGCCCGGGTGCAAGATTGCAACCGCGATACCTTTGCCCCGAAAGTCGTGCGCGAGATTGACCCCAGCCATGTTCAATGCGGCTTTTGAGATGCGGTACGCGTAGTAGCTGCCCGATCCGTTGTCATCGATGGAGCCCATCCTGCTGGTCATGATGATGATCTTGGAGCCCCGCGTGAGGTGGCCCTGCATGACCGAGGTGACCAGCAACGCGCCTAGCGTGTTGACCTCGAAGTGCCTGCGGATTTGGTCGAAGTCGAGGCTGTCGAACGTGTCGTTTTCGAGGATTCCGGCGTTGTTGATCAGGACGTCGACCTTGGTGTCGCCTAGCTCCTGGGACACCGCCTCGAGTGCCGCCCGGTCGGTCACGTCGACCCCATCAAAGAGCCGCACGCCCAGCGCCTCGAGCTCTGGGCTTGGCTTGCGGCAAAGGGCGATCACCGCGTCGCCTCGTTCGGTGAGCTGCCGGCTCAGCTCGAGTCCGATTCCCCTGTTCGCGCCTGTAATCAGTACCGTTGCCATGAAGCCTTCCTTGGTTCGAACGCTATCATAGGGCCGCTACGGAGTTGTCCAGTGCAAGATGGTCATCGGACGGGAACGCAGAGTCGATCCCCCGCGATGACCTCGCATCCGAAGCCGGCCGGGACGTCACAGTCTGCGTCGAACTCGCACCGCTCGACGCAGATGCGGGAGGTGATCGGTCCGCCGAGGATGGCGTGGTCCACGCATGCGCCGGGCAAGCCGTTGAACTCGGACACGGGGCAATCGAGGTCGTCGAAGCAGCCGACGGTGCAGATTGCGTTCACGTAGTCGGTAAAGCGATCGGCGGGCAGCGCGAGCTCTTCGCAGTACTCGCCTCCGATGCACTCGTCACTCGAATAGCAAACCTCGTAGGTGAGCGCGCTCGGATACGGCTCGAACACGTCGTCGTAATCGCCGACGAAGATGCATCCCGAAAGACTCGTGGCGACCGCGGCCACCGCGAGCCAAGCAAAACGTAACTTAGTTGCAAACCCCATGGCAAAAGTCCTCTCTTTTCAGGTAGACGTTCGCCATCCGCTCCCCATTCAAACGGGGCGTCGGGACTTCGATCGATGGGATTTATCAGCTAAATGCTGACGTGGACCTCGTGGCCCTCGTAGGCCGCGACGCCTTCGTCGACTTTCTGACCCAGTCCCCGCGCCAACAGGAGCAACGCGCGCGCGATCGCAAGCTCATCGCCGATCATGGGTCGATCCGGATCATCCGGATTACGCTGGGCCTTTCCTGTCGCGACGAGCTCTTCTCCGCCGATTTCGAGGCGAGCTCTCGCGTTGGTCGTGTGACCTTCCTCGATGACTTCAAGGTTCACCGTGAACCCCTTTACGTTGGTCATGGGACACCTCCTCGGGCTTGCACTGAGCATAAGCACTTCAGGCGCTTGGGTCTACGCCGACGCCCCGCCGCCTTGCGACGAGGCAAGATTGTGCCCAGGATCGCCGTCGAACCGGGCGATCATTGGGAGTAGAAGATGCGTTTTTCCAGCTTTGTTCTGATTGGTTTGGTGTTCTCGGTGGCGATGAGCGCCTGCACGAGTGGCAGCAGTGGAGACCCGGAGCCTGAATGGACCATCGATGCCGGCGCATTGAAGCTGCGCGTCACCGAGTCTCCCTGGAACATGGCGTTCTTCGATGCTGAGGGAAACCCGGTGCTCATCGAGCTTCCGGACATGGGCGACGGTCCAAGCGGGAGCCTCGGCATGCACCTCGGCCCTCCACCGCCTGGAAGCGGCCAAAACCCGCGCTTACCGCTGCTCGAGGACGGTGAACCCGCGACGCCGCCGTCGCGCGACAGCGGTTGGGTGCACGCCACCGCGGTCGAGTCGTCCAGGTACGAGGGGGAATCTTTCGTTGCCACGATCGCCACGTCGGACCCCGCCCGCAAGCTAGAGCTCGTCGCCACGGCCGAAGCCGACGGGGTGATCCAGATCAACGTACAGGCTGCGAACGTCGACGGGGTGCAGGCCCTGGGTATTGGTTTCGTGGCCGAGCCGGAGGAGCGGTACGTTGGGTTCGGTGAACGCAGCAACGTCGTGAACCAGGCAAGCTGGGCCATCGAGCACTACACCACGGACGGACCGTATTACAACGGTGCGGAGTACGGCATCATGAGAACGATTCTTCCGCCGGCTGGCACCCGCTGGCGTGACGATACGACCTATTTCCCGATCCCCTGGCTCCTGTCGTCCCGCGGGTACGGCGTCCTGATCGACAACGATCAGATGAGCTATCATCGGCTTGGCTCCGACTCTCCCGATGCGTGGAGCATGGAAGTAGAGGCGAGCCAACTGCAGTTCCGCGTGTTCGGCGGTCCTACCCCCATCGAAGCCCTCGGGCGATACACCGAAGAGTTGGGACGACAGCCCGACAACTACGCGCCCTGGTTCTTTGGGACGTGGCTTCAGACCGACAACGACGACCGCATCGTCGAGGCGCGAGCGGACGATGTCCCCACCTCCCTCAACGCGACGTATACCCACTACCTGCCGTGCGGCTCCCAGCAAGGAAACGAGGAAGCGCAGAGGGTCCGGACCGCCGCTAACCACGACATGGGCGTGGCGATCCACACCTACTTCAACCCGATGGTTTGCGTCACGTACGAGCCCGTCTTCAGCGACGCGATCGAGCAGGGCGCGCTCATGAAAGACGGTGATGGCGAGCCCTACATCTATGACTACTGCAGCAGCCTCAGCAACTGCTTCGAGGTCAGCCAGTTCGACTTCACAACGGACAGCGGCCAGTCCATGTACAAAGGCTTGCTCGACGAGGCGATCGAGCACGGATACGACGGCTGGATGGAGGACTTCGGTGAGTATACGGCGCTCGACGCCGTAGCTGCGAGCGGCGTCACCGGGACCGAGTATCACAATGCGTATGTGCGCGACTACCACTGCGGCGCGTACGAGGCGACGAGGGGAGCGGGGAAGCCACTTGCCCGATTCGTTCGGTCCGGGTGGACGGGATCACCTGCCTGCTCTCCGATCGTGTGGGGCGGCGACCCAACGACGGCGTGGGACTACGACGGTCTCGAGTCTTCGATCTATCGTGCTCTTTCGATTGGTACATCCGGCGTCGGAATTTGGGGCAGCGACATTGGCGGTTTCCACGCGATGCGGTTGCCTACGGAGGGCCCACCGCGTTTCCTCACCGATGAGATGTTCGATCGATGGATTGCGTTTGGCGGCCTCTCGGTCGTCATGCGAAGCGAGAGATCCGGCGTCCAGGTCCCCACATATGACCGACCTCAACCTTGGGACGAAGATCATCAACCGATTTGGCGGATGTACTCGAAGCTGCATACGCAGCTGTATCCTTATCTCCAGGCGGCCGCCGAGGACTACTACGCGACGGGGCGGCCTGTCATGCAGCACCACGTGCTCACTCATCCTGGCGATGCGGAAGCCACTGGGCGCGACGACCAATACATGTTCGGGCCTCACATACTCGTGGCTCCGGTCTACATTGAGAGCGCGACGGACCGCGAGCTCTACTTGCCGGAAGGCACGTGGGTCGAGTGGTGGCGTACGGTGGCCTACGGTGAGGAGGGCGGCACCTTCTCGCTCGGCGCAGCCGTCCTGCACGACGGAATGCAATCGGTTAGCGTCGGAGCGCCCCTCACGGAGATCCCGATGTTCGTCGAGGCCGGCGGCGTGATCCCGATGCTGTCGCCTGATGTGTTCAATGGCGACGACCCCGAGATCATCCACGCCTCGGATCGCGACCACCTACTTCACGTCCTTGCCTTCCCGCGTGGCGAAACCGCGGGCAAGTTCTACGACGATGGTACCTGGACGAGCGTCGAAGGCGACGGCACTTGGACACTGACGCTCGAAAACAGCACGGAGCGCACCATCCACCTAGAACTGACGCTCGAAAACAGCACGGAGCGCACCATCCACCTAGAGGCGACCACCCGCACACTCACCCAACCCTTCGACGTCTGCGGGGTAAACCTAGACGGCACCCCGCTCCCCGAACAAGACTGGTCCTACGACGCGGCAACCGGCGTCCTAGACGCAACCTACAAAACCACCTCCGGCACCCTCACACTAACCGGCTGCTAGTCGGGTTGGGGCGCAACCCCGTGAAGAGGCGGCAACGGCGCCTCTTTTTACGGGGTCACGGGGCTTGCGGGATTGCGTGCCTCGAGGCACGCAATCCCGAATAGATGCAGTCGGCTATCGATAGGCCGCTTACGTATTGGCGGGAGCAGATGCCGACGGCGTTTCTGCCTGCGGCGTAGAG
>JAFDFW010000914.1 GCA_019309605.1 Deltaproteobacteria bacterium
TGTGGGTCTTGCCGTCGGGCATCGAAATCTCTTGGGGATTGAAGCACATGACGCGGCCCGGTGCCATGTCGCCGTCCACGGTGATCTGCGCGTTGGCATTGAGGTGCTGATGGTTGGGAAACATGCCCATGACTTGGTGCAGGAACGTGATGATCGTGTCGAGCCCGCCCGCCGGCGCCCCCATCGCGCTGTAATCGATGTGGGCATCTTCGGTGAAAACGTCCCGAAGATCGTCGAACCTCTTTTGATCGATGATCCCAGAGTAGTTGTGGATCAGATCTTGAATCTCCAAGCGATCGGAGATCTCTTGCAGCGACAGCGTCATGCGTTCTCCTCGAAGGTGAGAAGCGCGAGCATTAAGCGCTTGGTATTCATAGCTTGCACGATAGGCCGCGTGCGGGGCCCAACACAAGCGTGATGGTGGCGCGGTAGAGCGCGTTCGCGTAAAGCTCGTGCATGGCACTCGTCGAGCTCAGCACCGCAGCACCTCACATCCGCATTCTCACACTGAACGAGCCCGAAACCCGGAACGCGATCTCGTTCGATCTCACAGCCGAGCTCTACCGAGCCCTCGACGCCCTTCACAAAGACAACGACTGTAGCGTCGTCGTCTTGACCGGAGCGAGTGGTGCGTTTTGCTCGGGAATGAATCTCGACGAGATGGGAATCCCGCCGAACTGCGAAGGGCTCCCCATGTCTCGGATCGCGATTCGGTCGATGCAATACATCTCGGGACTCATTCCTGCGATGCGCGGCATTCCGCAGCCCATCATCGGCGCGATCAACGGCGCCGCCTACGGTGGCGGCCTGTGCCTTTCGCTTGGCGCAGACATCCGGCTTGCAGGCGAATCTGCAAGCTTTTGCTTTGCGGGTGTTCATCATGGGCTCACCGGCGCGGAGATGGGGATCAGCTATCTGCTCCCGCGCGCAGTTGGCTCGTCGAACGCGAGCGAAATCCTCCTGACGGGCCGACGCTACGGCGCGGACGACGCACTGCGCATGGGATTGGTGTCGCAAGTGCACCCGGACGACACGCTCCTCGATCGCGCGATCGAGATGGCCAAAGAGATCGACGCCTGGAGCACGCACGGCATCTCGATGACCAAGCGCGTCCTTTGGAGCAGCCCGGAATGCGGAAGCCTTGCCGCGGCGATCGACCTGGAAGATCGCAACCAGATGCTCGTCCGGATGACCACGAAGAATTTCGAAGAATCGATGGCGGCGCGCTCAGAGAGCCGCAAACCCGAGTTCAAGGACTAGCATGGGTGAACCTTTCAAATCGAATGCATGAGCTGCCGCGCGAAACCTTGGTCGATCTATGGCGCCGGACGGAACAGGCCCACGAGAAGCTTTGCGATACCTGGTTTGCGGCTGTCTCTGACAAATACGGGCAGAACGTCGCAGAGGCAGTAGCCCTCGAGGGCTGGCCGCTCAAGAAAACCGGCGCCGCTCCGAGGGAGCTCTTCTTCGATGATTTGAGGTTCATCGTCGCTGCCACCGAGCTCAAGCCCGACATGCTGACGATCGCCCGACGAGACCAGGCCGAAACGCCAAAAGAGCTATTGGGTAACCGCTCGTGGTTCCAATGGTTTGTCTACGCCTCGCGGTTGCGAGGGAAAAGAGCAAGCTCGTCTAAGAAGCAGCCAACCTGGGTCGGAAATCCCGGCAGAGCGCGAGGGTTCGCTCGAGGCAAGGGCATCGAGCTCGGGTTCGTGGTGCTACTCAAGGCCTGGCAGGCGTCCCAAGGGACCCATGCTTCAGAAATCGACATCGAAGCATTCGAGGACGCGCTGTCGAACGACTACGACGAAAAGACCCTGGCGCTGCTGTGGAACTATGCGGCCCTGGCCTACATGCTCGCCACCGACCGCTGGTACACGGGCATCCGCCGGCGCTACGGAGACGAAGCGGCGCAGGAGCTCGAAAAAGACGTATGGATCGACCGCGGCGCTGCCGAGCACGACTTGCGCATCGGCCAGGAGGCGATGGGAGTCACTGGCGACGACCTCGAGAGTCTGCTGCGGAGCTTCCAATTCGCACCTGGTGAGGTCGGAATCTTGGACGTCGAATTCGAGCTCATCGACGCGCAGCGCGGGATCATGACCCATCAC
>JAFDFW010000289.1 GCA_019309605.1 Deltaproteobacteria bacterium
CACGGCGGTGGTCAGGCCGAACACCGCAACCGATGCGCAGCCAAGTGCAAGTAGACGTGAGACCCGGTTGCCGGGCCGTGCTTGTCGGTGTTTCTCCATGGCCTCCACAGCAAAGCAGGAGCGATGCCAACTAGCAAGCTTGCTCGGGGTCATCCGACTTCGAGGGCGCGGCCCATGCTTCGCTGTGTCCATAGGGAAGTGATTGCGCTGCCAGCGAAGGCTGAGCGACGTATCCATAGGCACTGCCAACGAGTAGGCCGGTCAGCGCCACGAAGTACGTCATTGGTCCCTTCCGACAGCCACGTCGAAGATGGCGCCGTAGTGATAGGGGCCTACCTCCTTCACCTCGCGAAGTCGAAAACCCGCTGGCTCAACCCAAGCGGCGACCTGTTCCGGTGAAAAGCGCAGCTCGAAACGCGGGCCCCGCGGCTTGCCAAGGACGGCTGTCTCTTCGCGTGGCCTTGGCCACCAGTTGATGACGACAAAGATTCCGTCGTCTCGAAGCGTCGCCCGAACCGCGCGAGCAAGGCCGGTGTGATCGGGTGCGCCATGGAAGGTATTGGCGATCAACACCAAGTCCACCGGATCGGGAACCAGCTCGGCCAGCTTCATGGCGTCATCCTGGATGAACGTGACGTTGCCCAGCGTCGCCACTTCCACTTCGGTGTGCGCTGCGGCCATCATATCTGCCGAAAGCTCGACCGCGAGAACGGTCCCATCCGCGACCAGTTGTCCCAGCGGAGCCGTGAAGTAACCGTCGCCACAGCATAGGTCGACGACGTGCATCCCCGCGACGACGCCAATGTCTTCTAGGACCCGCTTGGGGTCGGGCCAAAGCGCCTGCCACCAATCTCGGTCAGGCATGGCAGTCGCTTCGAATAGTTTGCTCGTCGGTGGCTCCATGAGGATCTCCATGAACGCATTACGTCATGGTGGAGCTGCCTACCAGTGAATCCCCTGCATGATGTGCGCGAACGCCACGGCCTCGGGTCCGGGCGGTTTTTGCTCGCCCTCCTTTCCCTTGCGTGGCGCGTCGGGGAACAGGCGGAATCCGGTGTTGAGCACGCGGTCGATGAGCTTGGGCGCGATTGCGTAGCTCACCTCGCCGAAGAGGCCGAGGCGGGTCGCGACGCGCTTTTTTCGGTTTACGATCCCGTCGACGATCATGTCGACGGCTTCGTCGGGCGACCGGGTCGGAACCGCTTCGTAGAATTTCGTTGGCGCGATCATGGGCGTGCGCACCAGGGGCATGTAGATCGTCGTGATGCACACGCCGTCGGCGACTACCTCGCTGGCAATCGATCGGCTGAATGCGTCGAGCGCTGCCTTGCTAGCCACGTACGCGCTGAACCTCGGTGCGTTGGTCTGCACGCCGATGCTGGAGATGTTGACGATCTGGCCATCCTTGCGCTCCCGCATGCGGGGCAGGAGACCCAAGATCAACTTGAGCGATCCGAAGTAGTTGAGCGACATGGTGCGTTCGAAGTCGTGGTAGCGGTCGTACGAGTGTGAAACGCCTCGGCGAATGGAGCGCCCCGCATTGTTCACCAGCAGATCGACGTGTCCGTGCTCGTCGAGCACTTCGCGCACGAGGCGGTCCGCATCTTCTGGGTCCGACAGGTCGCAGGTGTGGATGACAGATTCACCGCCGCGGCGGAGGATCGCCTGCTGGACTTCTTCGAGCTTCTCCCGGGACCGCGCTATCAGCAGCACCTTGGCGCCCGCCTCGGCCAGTCGGATGGCCAGGGCTTCACCGATTCCGCTCGACGCTCCCGTCACCATGGCGACCTTGCCTCCGATTCGTCCGCGCAGCGTGCGATCTTGGAACAGGTCGGGGTCCATGTGCCGTTCCCAGTAGTCCCAGATCTTCCACGCGTATTCCTCGAAGGGAGGGCACTGGATGCCGGTCCCCGCAAGCGCCGCCTCGGTCTCCCGCGTGTCGAACGAGGATCGCCAGTTGACGTATGGCAGGACGGATTCGGGGACGCCGATGTCTGCCAGTACCTCGCGACGTGCCGTCTTCACTGCCGGCATCGCGCCGAGGAGGGCCGTGATCCCGGACGGCATCAGCTTGAGGACCCGCGGATCGATTCGCATGTCGAAGCGGGGCGCGTGCGCCGCTTCGCAGAGGAGGTTGAGCGCGTCTCCAAAGCTCTTCGGCTTTGGGTCCGTGAGGTGGAAGGTATTGCTGTTGGGGGCTTCGACGTGTGCGATCGCGTCCATGGCCTGTGCGACGTAGTCGACCGGCACCACGTGCAGCTCCGACCCTTCGAAGCCGACCAGGGGGACCCAGCTCGGAAGCATCCGGCGCATCCGTTGGATCAATTTGAACGCGTAGTAGATGCCGTCGATCTTGTCGGCCTCTCCGTTGACGGAGGATCCGACCACGGCGCCGGGGCGGTAAATACGATAGGGAGTCTGGCATTCCTCGCGCACCACTTTCTCGGCGAGGAACTTCGTCCGGAAGTAGGGGCTCTTGTGCTTCTGCTCCTCGTCGAACATGTCTTCCCGGAAGAAGCCCTTGTAGTCTCCAGCCACCGCGGTCGAGCTAGCGTAGTGCAGGGTTGCCGCGAGCGCCTCGGCAAGTCGGCACGCGTTGCGCGTACCTTCTACGTTGGCTTTCTCGCTCTCCTCCATGCCCGCCGTCATGTCGTAGAGCGCTGCGAGGTGGAACACATGCGTCACCTTGCCACCAAGCTCGTTGATCGTGTCCGCCGATAGGCCGCAGTGCGGCGATCCGACGTCGCCTGGCAGTACGACGATCTGCGAGCGCGCCGAGGGCCAGCGCTCGTCGATGAGGTCCCGGAAGCCGTCTACCGAGGAAGACCGGACCAAACAGTGGATCGGTTGACCACGACTCACGAGCGAGTCGAGTAGATGCTTTCCGATGAAGCCGCTGGCTCCAGTGACGAGATACATGGCGCCTCCTGGGGTTGGGAGGAAGGACGATATCCGCGATGGACCCTCTACGGCAATACACTCTGATCGAACGTCGAGATCAGCCCTGCTGCAGGGGAATGCCACAAAAGCGTCGCGCGGGAGCCTAGATGAGGGTACGGAAGCAACGGATGCGCGCCGAGCTCAGACAGTACCTCGACAGGGCGTTGCAGGGCGTCGAATGCTTCTCGAAGACGTACGATGATCCCGGCAATCCCGCCGAGGGCTTCGTGGCTGTCATGACGTGCTCCGAAGCGGACGAGGCATGTCCGGTCGTCTCTGGTGCCGCCCTACGCTTCTAGCAGGGGTGGCCTGGCGAAGTACTTGCCGCGGATCCAAAGCGCCACGTGGACTAGGCCGATCAGCACCGGCACCTCGACGAGCGGCCCAATCACCGCCGCAAACGCGGCCCCGTGGTGGATTCCAAAAGTCGCGACCGCTACGGCGATTGCCAGCTCGAAGTTGTTCGACGCGGCGGTGAACGAAAGCGTCGTGGCTTCCTCGTAGTTGGCTCCGGCGAGCTTCGAAAGCCAGAACGAGACGAAGAACATGACTACGAAGTAAATGAGGAGCGGTACTGCGACGCGGACGACGTCGAAGGGAAGCTGGACGATCATGTCTCCCTTGAGCGAGAACATCACCACAATCGTGAAGAGCAGCGCGACTAGTGTGATCGGACCGATGCGGGGCGCGAAGGACTCGTCGTACCATTCACGTCCCTTCGACTTGATCAGCGTCGTGCGGGTGAGGAAGCCGGCGGCGAACGGGATGCCTAGGTAGATCGCCACGCTCTTCGCGATTTCCCCGATGGTGATGTCCACCACCGCGCCCTCGAGGCCGAGCGTCGTGGGCAGCCATGTGATGAAGAACCACGCGTATACGGAGAAGAACAAGATCTGGAAGATCGAGTTGAAGGCGACGAGCCCGGCCGCGTACTCACGGTCTCCGCGCGCGAGGTCGTTCCAGACGATGACCATCGCGATGCAGCGAGCGAGGCCGATCAGGATCAAGCCGACCATGTACTCTGGCTTGTCCGGCAGGAACGTCACGGCGAGCACGAACATGAGCACGGGCCCGATGACCCAGTTCTGGATGAGCGAGAGCGCGAGCACCTTCTTGTTCTGGAAGACCCGGCCCATCTCCTCGTAGCGATCATCAGGATCAGGCCGATCGCGATGGGAATCGAGGTGGTGCCGACGCTCATGGCGTCGAGGGCCCCCGCAAAGCCCGGCACCAGGTAGCCGAGTGCCACGCCGAGCCCCATCGCGACGAAGATCCAAAGCGTGAGGTAGCGGTCCAAAAAAGAGAGGCGCGGTTTCTTGGTGGTCATCGAGAGCGGCTTTCGGTGGCGAGGCGCGGCAGCCTTCCATATACTCCGGCATGATGGAAGCCGAGCTAGACGAGGCCCGCGCGGGCGACTATCTGATTCAAGGGCGCGCCGTGACCCTGCCTTGCATCGTTCGGGATGCTTGCTCCGCGACGGCTACGTGGCTGGTGAGCTCGCGTGCGGCTCAGGCGCTTCTATCTGGTCCGGAGCTCGAGATCGCCGAGGTCTTTCCCGGCCGTGGCTTGCTCAGCATCGCCTGCATCGACTACCGCGATAACGATCTCGGGGACTACAACGAAGTGTCGATCGCGTTCTTCGTCCGCAAGCGTGGCGACCGCAAAGGCGTCCCTTACTTCGGAGCGGCGGTCGACATGATGCGGGGGCTTCTTCCCACGCACATCATTCACCTTCCGGTGAACCAGTCGTTTACCTGTGAAGCGGGGCGGACCATTTGGGGTTTCCCGAAGACAGTCGATCAGATCGATTTTGATACCAGTGGAGATCGCGCCCGGTGCATCTGGAACAAAGATGGCCAGAACGTCCTGAAGATCAGCTTGCCCACCGGCGGCAGCCGCGATTTTCCCGAGCAGACGCTTTCTACCTACACGTACATCGACGGCGCTCTTCACGAGACGCCATTTGCATCCAGCGCAGAGAACCTAGGCATCCGCATGCGTGGCGCCGACATCGAGCTTGGCGCGCATCCCATTGCGGACGAGCTGCG
>JAFDFW010000290.1 GCA_019309605.1 Deltaproteobacteria bacterium
GCGGTCGGCTTCTTCCCGGCTCAGGGCTGCGCCGCGCTCCGTTGCGCGAATGTCGCGCATCAGCTTGCCCTTGATCTCGTAAATGTAATTGCGAAGTCGGCGGCTGGGGTCGTCTCCGAGACGCGCCTTCTGCTCCTCGCTCATTGCGTTCATGGAGCGCTCTAAGGAACGCAGGATGTTGATGTCCTCGTCCACGTTCTCTCGGCCGCGACCAAAGGATTGCGCAGTGGCGTAGTCCGTCCCGAAAGTGTCGTTCCAAAACTTGATATCAGCTTCTGTAGCCATCAGCTAAACCCTCCCACAAGACCGCCGCCAATCGCTCCGACCGCCCCTCCGATGCCCGCCCCGATCAATGCGCCCACCGGGGTAAACGCGGACCCGATGGCGGCTCCGGTGCTGGCTCCCGACATGCCATAGGAGAGCGCTCCTTGGCCTGCGGCGCTCCAATCGAAACCGTCATCCTCTGCCTCGACCATCTCGCCGTTGTCCTTCATCGCCACGCGGCGGCGCGCTGGAGCCGCCGCTGCGGCGCTGCCAGCCATGCCGCCCATCATCGGCGCAGCCTTGGTGACGAGCAAAGAGTAGTCGGGGCCCGCCGATCCCGCCGAAGCCCACTGGCCACCGATCTGGTTTGCCGCACCAGTCCGAGCATTCTGCATGGCCGCTACCATCTGCAGCTCATCTGCATCAGTCACGAGTCTCATGATGACCTCACCGTTACAGGCACCTTGTCCAGACCCGCCTTCACACCAGCGAGGACGGTACACATGTTCAGACGCCATCCGGTAACCGCAGTCGGAGCAACGCCCGCAGGCTGGTACTCCACGAAGCGGAAGGAGATGGCTTCGCACTTCTGCTTGCGCGGGCGGAAGCGTACTTTGAACGGCCCCGTCCCCACATCGTCGAAGTCGTACACCTCGTCGGCAACCTCCTGGTAGTCGTACAGCACCTCGACGCGCAGGCCGCTGAGGCTAGCGGGGTCGCGTTCTCCGCTAAGCTGCGCTTCCCAAATGCGACCGAAGCCTTGCACGCGACCCATGGGTAGCCAGCCAGTGGCGAGAGACATGAAACCACGGTCAAAGGTTGGGTTCACGGCAGCGGGCTGAGACGTGAACTGATTGGTGAAGCGAATCCCTAGGTTGTTTTCAACCATCCAGAGCGGTCGACCGTTCTTCTCGGTCACTGCGGTAGTGGTGTCTGCGTAAAAGGTGCTCCATTGGCCGCGAAGGGTGTTGAACACCCAGACCTCGTACCTCTCGTCCGATCCCACGTCGGTAAAGAAGAGGGCCTCGGACCGTAGCGCATCGCTGGCTCCTCCTATCACTCTTCCGACAGGCAAGCCGCCCTCGAGGCTCGTTGTGTCCTCGTAGGGGAGCCCGACGTAGGTGACCGAGAGCTGTCGATCGATAAGATAAAAGCCGCGCTTGCTGCGGAACAGGCAGCCGTAGTCACCCACGAGCACGCTTGCGGGATCGATGCATCCCAAGTCGCTGGTGAGGTACGCGGGCTCCGAGAACCCAGCTCCTTGGCCTGTGTCCGAGGGGCCTTCGCCGAACACGTAATGGACCGTGTTCGGCGAGAAGAGAAGAACGCGTCCATCGGGCAGCGCCGCGATGGCGTTGAGCTTCTCGCGTGCGGCGGGGATGCGAATAGAAAGGTTCTGATTCCACTCGGGCGCGTACCCGGCGCGGAGGAGCTTCGTGTACTGCACCTTGCGACGGTCCATGGACGAGAGGGACCATAGTCGGTTAGAGGCCGCAGCCATCCCCGCAGAGGGGTCGGGGGCGTCGGCTGCCAGCTCGCCAGCCCAAGTGTAGACCACCGCACCGTTACCGGGGCCGCCCTCCACCACGTCAGCCCTCGTTGTCTCAGCGTAGGTGGTGGACGTCTTGAAGGGGATCTTGGAGGGGTACATCGGGCCTACGAGAAGTTGCTGCTCGTGGGTGACGAATGGAGGCTTGCAGACCGAGACAGAGACGGGGCCAGCGCCGTCGTCTGCTTTGGCCATGCACACGTTGATGTCCGCAGCTTGAGAGAGAGGAATGCCCGCAAGTTGCCACGGAACGCCGTAGAGAACTCCGACGAAAATGGTTCGGTTAGAGCCGACAGGGACGTTTGAGTACACGTACGTGAGCGACGTGATGTGAGGGACCGTGCGATGAGCCCCGCCCCGCTCGTCATATAGGGTTAGCTCCGCCGAAACATCAACCGAGTCGCCTACGCTTTCGTCCGCGCCGCCCACCTCGGTGATGTTCGTGGTGCTGAACGGGTCGACGACTACGCCGTAGTTGTCGTTCACCTCGACGCCGTTGTAGGTAAATCCGGTGTACCCAGAGACATTATCCAAGACCACCTGAAGCCCCATGCCAGCAAGGAATCCTTGCGGCCCACCCACGACCATGGGGGCTGCTCCTGGTGTCGTGGTGTATCCGTTCTGCACGACCGCTTGAGATGAGAGCAGATCGGCAGTGTCGAAGTACATCTCGTAAGGGGCACTGGTGGCGCTAGATCCGATGGGCTTCTGAATACGGTTCTCCGTAATGATCGAAGCTGAACCGCCAGACTCCATGGTCGAGTAACGCTGAAAAGCAGTCCACCTCACGACGCCATCGGGGTCGAGGCGAAGGTTAACTCGGCACTGATAGGGGTTGTTCTGAAACGTCCCTAGCGCCTGCCCAAACGGAAGCGCCTGCGCGACGGCTACCATCGTGTTGTAAGCAGAGTTGGTTGGGTAGTTGGGAGGGACGTACGTGAAAGAGGCCTGGTCAAGCGCACCCGACGCAAGGCGGGGCGTCGGAAGGGACCTGCGTGTAGCCAGAAAGGAGGTGGCGCTAAGAACGTCGCTGCGGGTCTGCTGGCTTATCTCCTGAAGCCCTGTGCGGTCATCTCCCGGTGCGCAGGCATGCAGCCCTACAGTGGGGCCAACGCCGGGGATGAGAAGCGCGTGAGACGCAATACATGCGCCCGGGAGGGTGCCTTGGGTCCCCAGCACCGTGCTCACGCCTTGGATAGGAGCGCCCGGAGGAACAGAGATCAACGCGTGAACGATCGAAGCGCTCACCGACTGCGGCGAAAGGCGGGATACCCCGAAAGGACCTCCCGGGCCGTTCTGCTCGGCGTTGGGAGGAACGTTGAACTGGTCGGTGATGGTCTGAACGCCAATCCACCACGAGCCTGCGCCATCCGGGCAAAGAAAACTACCCGCCCACGCCCCACGCGTGAGCTGCATAGTGGGGCCGTTGTCGGTCGGTGCGGCGGGCGGGGGAGACGTCGAATAGCGAGGGAAGATATCGAACTCTATGTCTGTCGGCTGCTCGATAACAGGAGTGGTCATCCGGGTGATCTTCAGACGGCAGAAGTCACCGCTCGGCCAGAAAGGGTTCGACCAAGAAATGTTGAACGGAACGTCGAGTTCGAAGTTCAGGGTGACCGATCGGGTCGAGCTGAAGACGAGTAGCAAGCCCTCAGCGCCGCCACTGTCCGCAACCGACAAATCATGCAAACCCGCTGGCCAGTCGTACTGCATGGCATTGTCGGGGTAGCCCGGAATGGGAGGCGGCTGGTTAACCCATTCAACATCCGTAGACGCAGCCGTGCACCACTGAGCGGGGTTGATGACCGTTGGGTCGGTAGTGTATTGAGGGTCGTTGATGTACAGCTCAGAGATGAGCTTGATGGGCGGATCGCCTGCGGGCGGGTCAGGGTCGATCTGCCACTTCATCACGCGGGTCGTGTTGTACTCGGGGCTCGCGATACCCGGAGCCTGGTAGGCTTCTCCGGCTGCGTAGGGCGGGAACCCCTGCGTCGGGAAAGTCTGATTGTAGTCAACGTGGAGCGTATAGAGAATCGCGTTGCCTTCGTCGTCGATCCTTGAGACCACGTCGAGAGGCGGACCCGGAAGCGCAAGCGTGTTGTTCGCTGAGAGTGGGTTGTAAGCAGCGCCGTACTGGTTGCTCGCGGCGTTGGGGCGGAAGGTGGGCTCGCCAGCGCCGGGACCCTCTGCGAGATTGTAGTCGCCGCCGCCGCGCACCTGAAATATGACGCTTCCATCCAGGTGATGGAGCGTAAGGACCATGCCCGGTCCTTG
>JAFDFW010000291.1 GCA_019309605.1 Deltaproteobacteria bacterium
GAGATAACGTGTGTTCGTGTTGAGTGTCGCCGCCTGTCGGGCGAGTGCATTCACGACGGCCGGATGACAATGGCCGACGTGGGGGACGTTGTTGTAGGCATCGAGATACTCATGGCCCGCAGCGTCGGGCCGCCATACTCCCTTGCCGCGGACAAGGTGGAGGGGACGATCGTACGAGAGCTCGAGGCCTGGTCCGAGCCGCTCGCGCCGACGGTCCACGAGGTTCTGGAGTTCCTCGTCCCCGTGGCGCGCGATCCTCTTCGCGCCACGGTCGAGCCTCGTGGCCTTCACCGCGCAGGCGTCGCGGACCGTGTCGTACATGGGTCCCGGCCCCACCTCAAGAAGGCGCTGCAGCAGCAGCCAGAGCTCGTTCACGCCGTCCAGGATGTACTCGGAGTTCTCGGGGTGATCGCTCGCCCGCCAGCTCGCGATCGTGATCCCCATCGCACAGCGCGCGCACACGATGTCGAAGACGAGGCGCAGCTCCTGATCCGACAGCGCCGTCACGGTGTGATAGCCAGCGGTGATCTCCGCCGCCGCGGCAATGGGATCAGATGCTTCGAGGGAGAGCTCCGCGATCGGGACCGCGAGGTCGCAGACCAGCGGCGCGTGGATCAGGTCGCCAAAGTCGATGTTGCCCGTTACGCGCTCACCGTCGACCAGAGTGTTCATCGTGCTGACGTCGTTGTGAATGACCTGGGCGCGTAGGCTCCGGAGCCTTGGCAGCACACGGCCCTCGAAGCGATCGAGGAAGCGCTCGATCTCGCGACACCGAGCCGGTTCTTCGACGCAGTGGAGGCGCTCTCGCAGCCCCGATGCCAGCATGATGTCCCAGAGCAGCGCGTGGCGCGCCGCGGGGTGAAAGAAACCGCGCAACGCACGGGCCAGCCGTGCCGCCGCGGCCCCGACCTCGCGCCGCAGAGTAGAGCTCGGAGCCGCCTCATCGAGCAGCGTGCCGGGTAGGAAGCTCAACACCCGAATGATGAAGCGACGCCCGTCGGGTCCCTCGATCGTATGGGAGTGGCTGCCGTCGAGCGTCGTCTTGATGTGGGGTACGGCGAGATCGGGAGCCACACGCGCGATGTGAAGCAGCGCCTCGGTTTGAAGGTCGAGTACCGCTGGGTCCTCAGCGGGATTCGCGATCTTGAGGACCCAATCGGGCCCGTCGCCCGAGCACAACCGGAAGTTCTGGTCTCGCTCGCTGTCGAGCGGATGAGCTGACGCGGCGATGCCGAAGGCACGCTGGGCGATATCCTCCGCCTCCGCAGTCGTGAACGCCGGCGCCTTCGCCTCCAGGACACCCCTCGCTGGGGTGTGGGAAGAGCGGGACATCGGGCTCAGGGTTTGGGCCCCCGAGATAGCATGCGGAGATTCTACCCGGGTCGGCCATCGATAGCGCGATCGGAAACATGAACACCGCCGAGCCGGCATTGGTGATCAGGTTGGCTCGGGCTCAAGACCGGCCGAAGCACCCTCGAAGCGGCTCACTGGCGCGGGCCCAACCCGCTCTCGGACCCCAGAGATCTCGACACTCTGAATGAAACACCCTATCCCTCGCCATGCGGCATGCCGACAATCGCCTTCCCAACACCGAGATCCTGGTCGCTGAGAATAATGAACTGGCACTCGAGGCCGATAGCTTTGACGCCGCGACGATCATTCTCAACTACCACGACCTCTACTGGTCGTCAGAGGAGTACGCCTGGGTGCAAATCGATGTCCCTGCTTTTCTCGCTGAGCTGTACAAGGGAATCAAGCCTGGAGGAATTCTGGGTATCGTGGATCACCAGGCGGTAAGTGGATCACCGTCGGAAACAGGTAGCACGCTGCATCGCATCGATTCCGCGATCGTGATCGCCGAACTCGAGAGTGTGGGTTTCGTCCTCGATGGCGAAAGTGACGCGTTGGCCAATGCTGAAGACGACCATACGAAGAGTGTCTTCGACCCGGAGATTCGTGGGAAGACAGATCGTTACGTGCTGCGCTTCAGAAAGCCGGAGTAAGGGCGAGTTGCCGTTCTAACGCCGCTCAAGCGATTCACGCATCACTGAGTAGATGTGCGTGTTTGGATAGATACCCCTTAGCTTCTCGGCACCAGGCCCACGCCCGAAGGTAAGGACAGGGCCGCTCGTATGTTCTCCCGTCGACCAGACAACGAACGAATGCCGAGAGAGTTGGCGCGCGAGTAGCGCGGATGCGGCATCGTCGGGGTCATCGCGGTAGCGGCGAAAATCGTCGGTCCCGGGCAGCCCGTTCGCGTCTCTGGCAAGCGCCAGGCGGGCTTCGTCCAATGTCATCTCAAGGCCGGTGTGTGTGCGCACAAGCTCGATGAGTCTTTCCGGATCCAGGTCCGCTTGTTCCAGGATGTAGTAGTAGGACGCACTCTGCCGAAACAACAATTCGAGGTGCTCCGCCGTTGGGTACGACCAATCGGGGTCGTAAACAACGCCACTGTCGAGCGTAAGTTCCGGTACCGGGCCAAAATAGCCATCGGTGAATGTGAAGCCGCCGGTGCCATGATCTGCGGTCACGATAATGAGAGTGTCGGGGTGGCTTTGCTGGAATTCCACGGCCCTGCCGATGGCTTCATCGAACTCCAGAATCTCATGCAGCATGGCGCCTGCGTCGTTCGCGTGCCCGGTATAGTCGATGTTGCCGCCTTCCACGAGCATGAAGAAGCCTTCATCGCGTCGCGACAGAACGTCAAGCGCTGCGCTCGTCATCTCGCCGAGTGTTGGTACGTCCGGGACACTTAGATTCTGACGGTCAATGACGTACGGCATGGAACTGGCCGAGAACAGGCCGAGGAGCTTCGTTGCGTGGTTTGCGGCCTCGCGCAGCGACGGGGCATCGGACGCGATCACGAAGCCCCGGTCCGCCAATTCCTCGACTCGATTCAGGGTGTCCTCGCGATTGGATTCGCCATCCAGGGCCTCCGGAATACCCGGTAGTGCCTCCGAGACCATTGAGCCGCCAGGCACTATTGCCCGTGCTCCGCCACCGAGAAGAACATCGACATCTTGCTCATGCAAAAGGTCATCCATCAGCGTTTGTCCACTGTTGTAGCGTGAACTCTGATGAATGGCGAAAGCTCCAGGCGTTGCATGGGTGATGCGCATGTTGGTGACCAGGCCCGTTCCGAGGCCGCGCTTATGGGCCCACTCCAGGATCGTCTCCTGTGGATAGCCGTCGGAATCCATGCCCAGCATGTCATTGCGGGCAGGTTGGCCTGTTGCCAAATGCGTCGCAGAGGCAGCGGAATCGATGACGATGTTTCCGAACGGTAGCAACTGTGCGTAGCCCGTATTTCCGTCGCGCATGAGTAGCTCGATATTGAGCTCGCGATTCTCGACAAGGCTCGCATACTGGATACCGAGCGACATTTGGGCGGCCCCGAATCCGTCACCTACGAAGAGAATTACGTTGCGAGCTCCGGTCTCGGGCTGTTCCGTGTCCTGCGCCGGGCCGCATGCGACGAGCAGCATAATGCTGACGAGCATCAGGGAGACATTTGATCTTGTAGTGCGTGCCATTACACAAATTCCGGCAGGGCCAATTAACGTGGTTCTTCGAGGCCGTGGTTATTCGGGCCACGCTCACGCTGCCAAAGTAGCCAGGCGAAGACGAATGCGGCGGCGGCCAAGGTACCGAAGAATACCAGCATGGCCGTGTAGCCAGCCGGATTGTCAGCACCAGCCCGGAATAGATCGTTCAGGCCACCGGCCAGCAGATTGGAAATG
Source organism: Deltaproteobacteria bacterium (assembly GCA_019309605.1). GTDB lineage: Bacteria > Myxococcota_A > Polyangia > Polyangiales > Houyiibacteriaceae > SG8-38. The sequence continues at coordinate 3,741 of JAFDFW010000291.1, forward strand.
AACAGCCCGATCGGCTGCAGCATGAAAAGCAGGCCGTAGGCGGTGCCGAGCAAACTCGGCTTCACGAGCTTGACGACGGCTGGCCACAGGATAGCGGGAACGGTTGCGAAGCTAATGCCGAGAAGGCCGGTTGTTACCCATGCACCCCAACCTTCGATCATCAGCCCGGCGAACGATAGCGGCAGCAACAACGAACCAATCGTCATCATCAGGCCGCGGCGCCCGAACCTGTCCGCGAGCCAGCCAAATATCGGGCTGAGAAGAATCGCGGCGACATACACGTAACTGTTGACGATCGACGCAGACTCGAGCGTATGGTTATGGGCGTGCTGAAAATACTTG
>JAFDFW010000915.1 GCA_019309605.1 Deltaproteobacteria bacterium
CCTTGCATTCTTGTGGATTCCGTTGCGTGTCGTTGTTGCCTCTTGTGCTTCCGTGGATTTCTAAGGTTCATCGTGCGCACCGTTGCAAGACGTTGGATCGCTGAGCTTTGCTCTGCATTTTCGCGCAAGACCGGGGGCGTACTCGTGCCCCGCTGAGAAGCCGTCGTGCCGAGCCATTCGGCACAAAACCGGGGCGGCCAAAAAAAAGTTCGCTCGCCAAGAATACTTTTGGTCTCCAAAACCGATAACCCCTATGTGAGCACAACAAGCCTCCCCCAACACGCCCCGCGTGCGTCTCTCCAGAAGCCGATCTCACTCGCGCAACCTCGCGACGCCTATCCGTATTTCCTCGCATGTAAGCCGGAGATCGAAACACTCCTTCGCGCCGGGCACACGATGTGCCGGGTCTGGGAAGCGTGCCGGGAGGCGTCACCGCCCTTCCCCGCCACCTACGAGACCTTTCGGACCTACTGCGTCAAGCACGGGCTCTCCAACCTCAGAAACGGTCCGATCTTGAGACCGCCGGCAGCAGGCGGAACCGAAGCCGCTCCTCCAAGCACCGCCGCGGCAGCCTCCGCGAAGGAGCGGCCCTCCGCAACGGTCTGGCCACGTGTTGCGGGCAAGCCACGGGAGTTCATTCCTCGCACCGAGGACGACTGATGATCGGTAGTTGGCTCACCTATGCCCAAGCCGCGCGCTACACGGGCTGGTCAGTTCGTCATCTGCGAAACCTCGTTTCCGCGGGGCAGATTCCGGTCTACGGTCGGCCCCGCGTGCGCCGGTTCCGCCGGGATATGTTAGACCTCTATCTGACGAATCCGAACATGGCGATGCGGAAGTTCCTGTTGGAAAGGAACGAGCCGCATGGCTGTTAGAAAGCTAGCCAACTCATGGCAATTCGACTTCACACTCCAAGGCTACGAACGACAACGGCGCTCCGATCTGATCTCAGGTCGAAAGCGCATCCTGTTCGCAGACGCGTACACGCAGTACATGTCCGCGACCCGCATGAAGGCCCTCGGACGCGACCATTGGGAGCGCTGCTGGCCGGACATCAAACCTGTGCTCGGGCATCGGTTCATCGAGGAGGTCGATACCTCGGCGCTGGATCTGCTCAAGACCAGGTTGCCAAGCCATCTTGCACCGAGCTCGATCAATCACCGGCTGTCGCTGGTGAGAACGATCCTTCGGTTCATGTGGAAGCGGGGGCTCCTTGCATCGGTTCCCTACGTGCCGATGGAAAGCGTCCCCACGACAGAACCCGTCTGGTACGACGAACAGGAGCGGGACCGTCTTCTCGACGGCATGTTCCGCCTCCAGCCGCGCTGGTATCTATTCTTCTATCTGACGACCAGGCTCGGTCTGCGGACGGGAGAGGTGTACGCCGTCGCGAAGAGCAGGATCCGGGACATCCCACCGCAGCTCATCGTCGACCGGGCGGTGCAGCGGGGAAACAAGGAGCGGCCCGCGCTTCTTGGGACCCGCAAGAACAACAGATCGCTGAAGCTATCGCTCACGCAGGACATGGTCGACGCGATTCGTTGGCACATCGGGCAAGGGTACTCGGGGGAGGAATTCCTCTTCTCCGTCGACGGGACCTTTCCAAGGCACCTCGACAGTCACAAGCGACCGCTGCGCACCGTGCAACGCGCGCTCGGGCTGCGGGAGCTGAGCCATCACCAAATTGGCCGTCACTCGGTGGCCAGTCAGGCCGCCACCAGCGGTCATTCCATCAAGGCAATCCAGGCCCAGCTCGGCCACCAGTCGGCGCAGAGCACGCACCTCTATGCCCATCTCGGCGACGAGGCGCAGCTCCGATTAGTCGAAGCGTTACGCCCCGTTTCGCCACCCCACGTCAACCTCAGGTCAACGGCCCCCGATCGCCGAAATCGGTAGCGCCGCAAGTCCTTGAAATGATTAGTCGGGGCGACTGGATTCGAACCAGCGACCTCATGCTCCCAAAGCATGCGCACTACCAGGCTGTGCTACGCCCCGTGACCCGATTGGGTAGCCGATGACTAGGGGTTCTGCAAC
>JAFDFW010000031.1 GCA_019309605.1 Deltaproteobacteria bacterium
GTGCTTCAGCCCGGATCTCCTCGAGTGAATTGTAGTTCCGCTCGAGCTGGCCGTAGACCATGTCGCGCAGCAATGTGTGCATCTCTTCTGGAATCGACTCGTCGTGGACGATTTCGAGCTCCGCCGTTGCTAGCTCCACGTTGAAGGCGACGACGCGCTCGAGCTCTTGCAGGAGATTCGCCAAGGGCTGCACACGCTCGGCGAGCTCGCGACGGCTCGCGAGTAGTTTCGGCGCGACACGGCTATCGATGTATGTGAGCACCACTTCCCTAAAGGGGACATCGACCTCGGGTAGCGAAGTTGGCAAGCGCCACTCCCCCGTCTGACGCTGACCGACCGTCACCCGGTAGCGCGGGGTGAGGCCGCGGCACGCGTCGACCAAAGTGTCGAGCAGAGGCGCGACCTTCGTGTCGTCACTCAGGTCCTCGTAGAGCTCGGCGGTGACACGCGCGGCCTCGCCCGTCGCTTTGCTGGTCGCTTCCGTCGTCCGTCGCAGTGCAGCCGCCAGCTCATCGCCCGAGTAGTTGCTTTCGAGCTCGGTGTTCAGCTCCGTCAGCGTATTGCGAAGAGTTTCGCTCACACGCTCCACCTGGGAGGTCGCGCGGCGTTTCACTGTATTGGTGAGCCGCGAGACGTACTCGGCGAGGTTGTCCTTGATGCGTGCTTCGAGGCCGAGCAGCTCCAGCTCCATTGCCAGCGAGGAGTACTCGGCCGAGCTGGCCTTTCGAAGGTTGGATACGTCCTTGGTGAGCGTCTCCATTGCCCGCATGCGGTTCGCGAAGCGGCGACTGGTTCGACGCTCACGCGTTCGCAGGTCGAGGGTCCCGAAAGTCGGGAGGTCTTCCTTCATCTCGACGAAGCCGCTGGCGAGCGCGCTGGCGGCCCGATGCGTGCCGTCGCCGGTGATGCGAACGATTTCGTCGAGCGCGAGTGCGAGCTCCTCTTCCACGTCGTGTCGCAGTTGCACGAGCTGACCCTCGAGATCGGTCTCCGGCGCCGCGGCCACGTCCACGATGTCATCGTAGCCGGCAATCACCCCGTCGAAGAGGCTGCGCGTTCGAGCCGCGAGGTGACGGTCCGCTTCGACGAAAAGCGCCGCCAACCCCTCGAGCCGCGCGGGCGCGTCATATGAGAGATGAAAGCGTCCCAGGGAGCGCAGCTGAACGTCGCGCGTCGGCGGGCTTTGCCCGAAGGCCTTGCGCCAGCCGCGCCTCAAACGAAGGGCCTGACGTCGGAACTTTTTCCCGAGTGAATCGGCCTCCTTGGACTCGTAAGATTGGTCCTCGTAGGGAGCCGTGACCACCTCGGGCAGCTCGTCGACCAAGCCGTCGACATTGTCCAGCATGGTTTCGGGAGTCCAGTTCAGCTTGGCAAGTGTGACCGAGCGTCCGAGTACGATCCCGCGCCAGTGCGCTGCCAAATCGGACTGTGCAGAGCGCAGCATCGTCACCAGCTCATCGCGCTCGGCGCCGCCTCCCTCCGCGCGCGCCTGAACCGTCAATCGCCGATGATGACGCAGGAACTCGCGCCGCAAGTCGCGCAGGTACTTCCCTGCGTCGAGCTGGAAGTCCCGAAGTGGCCCCGTGGACACCTCCCGCACGATGGTCTGAAGATCGCCGCCGAGGTCCTGCATTCGACTATTGAGCTCCGTGCTCTTCGTCTCTAGCGGGGCGCCCCAAAGATCCTTCTTGCCGACGTGCTCAGGCCAGGGTTCGAGCTGCTTTGCTTCGCCCTCCTCACTGTCGGGCCTCATCGCAGGGGGCTTCACCGACAAGTGCCTCGACGGAGCCAGCGATGCGCGACCGGGGCTCGCCTCGCCCGAGAGAGTAAGACCCGCCTTGAAGAGCACTGGCCCGATCAGCTCATTGATTGCGACCCCACCGATGATCAAGGTTTCGATCGACCGCCCGAGCTCTCCGAACCTGTTTCCGATGATTGCAGCGAGCAGAATCGAGACACCCGCCTGTGAAACGAAGCCCATCCACCCGAAGGTTTGCGTTGCCTCGTCCGCCTTGCCGAAGCGGGCGCCTACCTTGGTGCCGGAGTAGATCGCGAACGCGCGGACGCCGACCAACGCCATTGCAAACAGCGCGACCTGTTGGAGTTGGTCGAGGTGGAGCTTTGCGCCAGCGAGCGTAAAAAAGACGACATAGACCGGCAATGACAGGCGCTCGACCGTCTCGATGAGGCGATGTCCCGTCTTCGAGAAGTTGGACACACCAAAGCCAGCGGCGAGGAAGACCAATACCGGATCCCAACCAAGCTCGGCAGCGATGAAGGCGACGAGGTATACGACGCCGACGACGAAGATCAGAAGCTCCTGATTGACGTACCTGATGTAGAGCGCCATCAGGCCGCCCACGACAACCGCACCAAAAAGGATCGAAACGACGATGTGCTTGAGCAGGAAGGCTGCGATGCCTCCTTCGATTGCGCCCATCCCAATCTGCTGAGCGAGGATGGCCTGCGCCACCGCGAACGCCACGACGACGACCACGTCCTTGAGAACGACGACCGACAGGACGTTCCTCGTCATCGCGCCAGCCGCCCGCGACTCCATGATCACGGCGATCGTCGCGGCCGGAGAGGTCGCCAAAGACACCGATGCGACCATCGCGCCCACCGCCAACGCAGCGGCCATCGGTAGACCCTCTATGCCGGGAAGGCCGATGAAGGGCACCGCCCCCGAGATCAGCCAGAAGAACGCCGTAACGAGGACCCCGACGGAAACAATCTGTGCGGCGAGGATCGAGCCGATCGCCCGAAGCCCCTTCTTGAGGCCCTCGATCTTGAGCTCGCCCCCCGCGGTGAGCGCGATCAAAGCAACCGCGAGGGTGTCGAACAAGCTGAGCTGCTCAATCACCTCGGCGTTGAGAATGCCCTTGTCGAAAGGCGCTGGGAGATCGAGGCCGGTTAGAGCATTTGCCAGCGAAGGGCCGAATACGAGGCCAGCGATCAAGTAGCCGGTGATGTGCGGCAGGCGGATCTGGGCAACGAGGCCGCCGATCGTGTAGCTCGCTAGAACGACGAAACCGAAGGCGAGCATTCCGCTAGGGTCGAAACCGTCCTGGGCGAATTGCTCGAACTGGTAGAGCGCCACCATGCCGAACAGGAGCAGAACGATGACGGTGATCTGACGTCGCGCGTGGGTCTCTTCGCCGGGGGGAGGCATGCTGTACGAGCCGGCCATCAGCGTCTCCAGAAGCCAGGCACGATGAGCGCGAAGAGCGTGAAGAACTCGAGTCGTCCCAGCAGCATGGCGATTGCAAAGAACAACTTGCTCCCCGAGGAATAGGAAGAGAAGTTGTCCGGCCCCACGTGGAAGGGTGCAGGGCCCATGTTGGAGAGGCAAGTCAGCATCGTTCCGAACGCCGTGGGCATGGGAACGCCCTCGACTAGCGTCACGAAGAGCAGTCCGGCGCCGATGCACCCCATGTAGATCAAGAAGAACGAGCCGACGTCAGCGAGGACTTGATTGCTGATCGCGAGCTTGCCCATCCGCACGAGTTGCACTGTGGCGGGCCGGAAGCTCTTCTGGATTTGGGCGATGGCCTGCTTACCCATTAGCACGGCCCTCTCGATCTTGATGCCACCGGCGGTCGAGCCGGAGCAGCCGCCGACGAACATCAAGAGGATTACGATGGTTAGCGCGGTCGAGCTGTAGACGCTGTAGTCGTCAGTGCCGTACCCGGTCGACGAGATCGTCGTCGCCACCATGAAGAACGAGTAGCGGAACGAGGTCAGGAGGTCGTCGTGCACGCTGAGGTTCAGCACTGTCAACACGACCACCGCGACGAGAACGATGCCGACGTACCACCGAAACTCGATGTTTCGCACGAGAGTCTTCCAGCTGCCGGTTCGCAGGAGGCCGTAGTAGAGGCCGTAGTTCACACTACCGATCAGCATGAAACACGCGATCACGTACTCGATCGCTGCGCTGTCGAACCCGCCCACCGAGCTATCGAGGGTCGAGAATCCGCCCGTCGACATGGTCGTGAATGCGTGGCACACGGCGTCGAACAGATCGAGGCCTAGGACCTTGAGTAGCGCGATCTCGAGGATCGTGAAGGCGCCGTAGAGCTTCCATAGGGTGAACGAGGTTTCGGCTATTCGAGGCCGCAACCCTTCGGCAGTGGCTCCGGGCGCCTCTCCGCGGAACAGGTGCTTGCCGCCCGCGCCCAAGTTCGGAAAGACAGCGACGAACAGCACCACGATGCCCATGCCGCCGAGCCACTGAATGAGAGAACGCCAAAGCAAGAGGGGCCGTGGGAGGCGTCCTTCGATGTCGACGATTACCGTTGCGCCCGTGGTCGTGAGACCGCTCACGGATTCGAAGAACGCGTCGGTGACGGACATCCCAGCCCCGAGCATGAAAGGCACCGCTCCGCATGCCCCCGCGGCAATCCAGATTAGGCTCACGGCCAGAATGGCCTCGCGGCGCGAGATGCGCTCGGAAACGAAGCGGTTGCCGTAGAGGAACAGCGCTAGGCCGATAATCGAAACGATGATGGCCGACAACGCCAGCTCGGCGGCGCCGCCCTGCGGCCGAGTCGGGTCGGGGGCGAACTGATCCCAGAGCATACCGACCCCGGCACACAGCGCGATCATGACGCCGATTCCGAGGACGACGACCCCCACCGGGCGAATCACGCCCCGAAAATCTCTCGATTGCGTGCTCACTCACCCCTCGGTCGAAAGAGTCGCTCGACCGTGGCCCGCGATTCTTTGGTCGTCATCAGGATGACGCGGTCCCCTGGATGCACCACGTCCTTGCCGTGGGGAATGATCACGTCGTCGCCGTGCACGATCGCCGCAAGCAAGGAGCCTCGTGGCAGGTTCATCCGGTGTAGCGGCTTGTTGACCGCTCGGCACTTCGGGCTTGCGGTGAGCTCGACGACTTCGGCCTGTCCGTCTTCCAGGACTGTCAGGCTGTGGAGACCCCCCCCACGGGAGAAACGTAGGATCTGATCGGACGCCACGGTACGCGGGGAAAGAACGATGTCGATACCGAGCTGCCGATAGATCGACGTGTAGTCTGCCCGCTGCACGATCGTTGCGGTTCGTTTGCAACCCGCGCGCTGCGCGAGGAGGGCCGCCATGAGATTGATCTCGTCCCGCTTCGTGACTGCCGCAAACAGGTCGTAAGTGCCGACTTCTTCCTCGTCGAGGAGCGCCCCATCGGTTCCGTCGCCATGCACAACCTCGATGCCCTGAAACTCGGCGCTGACCTCCTCAGCGGTGGCGAGGTCGCTTTCGATCATCATGACGGTTGCCTGCTGCTGCAGCAGGTCTCGTGCGAGGGCCTTTCCGACGACGCCGCCGCCCACGATGCAGACGCGGCGCGCCTCGCGTTCCTTGCTGAAGAGTCGCTCCGCCGCGAGCACGCCCTCGGGGCGTCCGATCAAGTACACGCGATCCCCTTTGACCAAAACGTCCGCGCCGCCGGGAACGAACAGCTCCCCGTCACGCACGACCGCGCTCACCAAGGTATGCGGGGGTAACTCGACCGCGGACAGTGGCTTGTTGAGAACTCGTGACTCGTCGAGGTCGATTTGCACCAGCTCGACCCGATCCTGCGCGAGGTCCACGACGTCCGAGGCGCCGTAAGACCGGGCGATGCGGCTGAGCTCTTGCGCGACGAGCACGCGCGGGTTGATCACGACGTCGACCCCGAGCAGCCCGTAGCGAATGCCTTCGGTCCATTCGGACCACGCCGTGCCTTGCACGCGCGCCACCACGTGTTTCGCGCCGAGCTGCTTGGCGGCGAGCGCGGCGATCAGGTTCATCTCGTCGTGGTTGGTCACGGCGACGACCAGGTCGGCGCGGGCCACACCTGCGACCTTGAGCAGCGTCTCGCTCGCGCCGTACCCAACGATCGATGCGACGTCGTAGTGCTCCTCTGCGTACTGCACCGCCTTCGCGCTGGCGTCGACGGCAACGATGTCGTGTCCCTCCTTGTCGAGGACGCTCAACAAGTGGCGCCCGACTTCTCCCAAGCCTATGACGACGATATTCATCCGGTAGTCACCTCGATCGATGTTTGGGAATCCGAGTCCTTGAGCTCCCGCTGGATCTCCCCCTCGTCGACGAGCAGCCCTCTCAGCAATCGGGGCGCCATCAGGTCATTCAAAATGATGGAACCCAGAACTGCGGAGTACGCGATCTTCGCCGCCTCGCCGTCGTACACCAGGCGGAATGAAACGGCCATCGCGAGCGTGACGTTACCGTGCGCCAACAACCCGCGGAACAAATCTTTGCGAAGACTGGTGCCCCAACCCGCGATGACGCTCGCGAGCCACTTCGCGCCAGTGCGAGCGACCAAGAATCCGCCCAACACGAGCATGGTCGGAACGAACTCCGTGGGCTCCCAGAGGGCGCCGGCAAAGATCAGTAGCACGAGCGTCATTGGGCGTTCGGTCGACTCGAGTGTCGTGTGTAGGAGCTGGCCGCCCCGCGCGAAATTCACCAGCACAAAGCCCATGGAGAGGTTCACCGCAAGCGGCGACAGTTCGAGGAAATACGCCCCGCCCGATGCGAACGCGATAATTCCCACTAGCGCCAGGAAACGGGAGTTGTCCGATTCGTCGCCGGCCAGGAAGAGCGAGAACAAGAATCCCAGCGCCCCGCCAAGCAACACCGTGACCCACGCCCACAGCGCCGGCGAGTAGTCTTGCGCTTCGGGAGCGTTCTCGTGGAAGACACAGAAGATCAGCCCAAACGCGAGGATGACCGCGATGTCACCGAGGCGTGTTCCGTTTCGCAACAGTGGAGCAAGGCGCCCACTGACTTCATAGCGTCGCGCGAGAAGGTCGAACGGTTCCGCGGAGTCAGCGGCCGCGAAACAGGCGAGGGCAGAGGCGCTCAGCGCAGCCTCACGAGAAGAGACCAGGATCCAGCTCGTTTCCGTGAAAAAGTAGTACGAGCCAATGCCGACTGCGACACCTGGCAGAAGGTGATGCAGGAAGACGACGCGCCACGTCGCGGGGTCGAGCTTCTGAAGACTGGTGAAATCGAAGTCCGTGCCGCGCAGCAATCCGACCCATCCCGCCGCGAGCGCGATGATCGGCAGCAAGCCGGTGACGTTGTCGAGCGCATGGATGGCGGGGAACGCCGGACCGAGCAGGAAGCCCAGCAAGAGATATTCGGCCCCGCTCACGACCAGGAATCGACGTTGCAGACGCTCCACGACGTTGTGCGCGAGCACGTACGCAACCCCGATCACCACGACGAGCAGCACCACCGTGCCGAGCTCGCCCTCGCTACCGTTTTGACCCGTCCCGCTCGCCGCGTGCGCAACGCCCGGTAGCGCCGCCCAAACGAACGGCACCGCGGTCCCTATCAGCCTCCCCAACATATCCGCCTAATTGTGAAGAAGAAGCTGCCGGAGCGGTAGTTTCCCGCTGGACAGGTGTTTAGTGGGGTCCAAGGCGCCAGTCAGGAGGCTACTTTTGGAGCCCTTCGAGCACGATTGAGATGAGGCTCTTCGTGGTTTTGACCGGATCCATTTGTATCTGGTTTCGCACCGATGCCAGTGCGAGCGCCTCTACGGCACCGAGCACGGCGACCGCGCTCACGCGAGGGTCGGAGACCGCCACGAGCTGGCGATCTACCGCAACCTGGCTGAGCGTCATGGCACGGCGATCGAGGTCAGTCGCTAGATCCGCAATCGCCTGGCGCGCAGTGGTCGCCGGGGCGCGGCGCTCCTGTAAATAGAGGCACATGGCGTCCGGATTCATTGCGAGCGCACCCACGAGCCTATTGCCGAGCTCCACATATGCCGAGACTGCCTCGTCACGACTATCCGCTTGGCGGAGCTTGTCGTCGCATGCCTGAACCGCTTCACGTGTCGTGCCGGCTACCGGCTCGATCACTGCCTCGACGAGGTCCGCTTTGTCGCGGAAATAACGATAGAAATTGCCTTTGGCCATGCCGGCCTCACGAGCGACTTCGTCGATCGTCACCGCCTCGATGCCTCGCTCTAAAAAGAGCAAAAGCCCAGCGTTGATCAGGTCTTGGACGCGCTTGCGTCGATTGATGTCTCGCTTGCCCCCGAACGCTCCGGGTCGCTCAACAGGGCCGGCACGCCTAGGCCGTCTTTCGTCATCCATCGAGTTGCTCCTAATTTACGGGAAATGAGCCGCTACGATGCGTCATTATGGGGCACGACTGTCCCAGGTAAAGTGGCTTGCGCGAAAATATTGCGCCTAGACGACCTGGTTTTCCAAACATTGCGAATAATGAAGGAAACCGTCACAATTCGTAGTGTTAGACGCAATTGACAGGGGGGGTGGCTCCCCCTAAAAGCTTGGCTTGGCACTCATCGGAGCAACGGATGACCTTACCGGCTCGCAAACCTGACTGGCTTCGCGTTCGGCTCCCCGCAGGGCCGCAGCAGGACGAGTTTCGGACGCTGAAGTCCCGATTCAAGGGCCGCGGCCTTCACACCGTGTGCGAAGAGGCCCGCTGCCCAAACATTTTCGAGTGTTGGGGCCAAGGCACTGCGACCGTGATGATCCTCGGCGAAACCTGCACCAGAGGCTGCCGCTTCTGCTCGGTCAACACCGGAAAGCCGGGCGGGGTGGTCGATCCAAACGAGCCCGAGAACACGGCCCTGTCCCTGGCCGAGATGGGGCTCGCCTACGTGGTGCTCACGATGGTCGATCGCGACGACCTCGGCGACGGCGGCGCTGCCCACGTCGCCAAGACGGTTCAGCGGATCAAGCATCACAGTTCCGAACTTCGCGTCGAAACCCTCGTTGGCGACTTCCGAGGGAACCACGAGGACGTTCGAACCGTCGTCCGAGATGGAAGCCCCGATGTCTTCGCGCACAATGTCGAGGTCGTGCCGCGCCTGCAGCGGACCATTCGCGACGCGCGCTGTTCGTGGGACCGTTCGGTCGGTGTGCTGGCGGCGGCCAAGGAACTCGGCTCATCCATCACCAAGTCGTCACTGATGGTCGGTCTCGGTGAAGAGCGGGATGAGGTGCTCGAAGCGATGCAGCTCCTGCGGGACGCCGATGTCGACGTGCTGACGGTCGGTCAGTACTTGCGGCCCACCAAGCGTCACGCAGCCGTCGCGCGGTACGTCGAGCCTGCGGAGTTCGCGGACTACGAGCGGGCAGGCGTCGACATGGGTTTTCGCTTCGTCGCGTCAGGGCCGCTCGTTCGGTCGAGCTACCGCGCGGCGGAGGTGTTTCTTACGGGGGAGCTCGCCGAAGAGGCGAATGCAGGGGAGGCTCCCCGGATGGATCGTTACGGGAAGAAGAAGCTCGCGGTGCTCACTTGAGGGGGAACATGCACGTCATACGAGACGACGGAAGCCTGGACCCAAAGCTCGACCCAGGCCTGTCGATCGACCAGGTCGTCGCGCTCTACAAGGCGATGGCCCGAACGCGCGTTATCGACGATCGGCTCGAGAGGATTCAGCGACAGGGCCGCATCGCGTTTCACGTCGGCTCCCTCGGAGAAGAGGCGGCCATCATCGGCGCGGCCGCAGCGCTTCGCGACCGAGATTGGATCGTCCCCTGTTACCGAGAGGTGGGCGCACTGCTTTGGCGCGGTTACCCGCTCCAGCAGTACATCGATCATATGTACGGCAATGCAGGCGACCCGCTGCGCGGCCGCCAGATGCCAGACCACACGGTCAGCCGCGAGCATCGCTACCTTTCCGTGAGCGCGCCGATCGGCACGCAGATCCCACACGCGGTTGGCATCGCGATGGCCGCGAAGAAGCGCGGCCTCGACGAGTGCGCTGCTGTGTTCTTCGGTGACGGTGCGACGAGCTCGAACGACTTCCACGCGGCGATGAACTTCGCCGGAGTGTACGAGGTGCCGGTGTTGTTCTTGTGCCGGAACAACGGCTATGCGATCAGCCTTCCGGCCGAACGGCAGACCGCCACGCGAACGATGGCGGAGAAGGCGGCAGCATACGGGGTGCCGGCCGCTCGGATCGACGGGAACGACGTCCTGGCCGTTTGGCGGGCTGTGCGAGAGGGCGTGCAGCGGGCCGCCGACGGGGACGGACCGACATTCATCGAGCTGATGACCTATCGCTTGGGCGGGCATTCGACCTCGGACGACCCGCGAGTCTACCGGAGCCAAGAAGAGACCGAGTCCTGGCAGAAGGCGGACCCCTTATTGCGGTTGCGAAAGCACATCGAGCAGCGCGACGTCTGGAACGACGAGCTCGATGTCGATTGGCGCGCTGTCTGTGATGCAGAGGTCAAGGAATGCGTGCGCCGCGCAGAAGAGAAGCCAGCGCCCGCGCTCGCCGACGTGTTTACAGACGTCTACGCGGAGCAGCCGTGGCATCTTCGCGAGCAGCAGGCGCAATGCGTCGACGGCCCGCGTGCGAGCGACGAGGAGGACGAGTCGTGACTGAGATGAATCTCGTCCAAGCGATCAACAGCGGGCTTCGGGATGCGCTGCAGCAGGACGACAACGTCCTGGTGATGGGCGAGGACATCGGGCAGCTCGGCGGTGTCTTTCGCGTCACACAAGGCCTTCAGGAGGAGTTTGGCGCGGACCGTGTCCTCGATACGCCACTCTCGGAAACCGGGATCCTCGGGACTGCTATCGGGATGGCGCTTCACGGGCTCCGACCGGTCTCGGAGATTCAGTTCGCCGACTTTATTTACCCGGGATTTGACCAGCTCGTGAATGAAGCAGCGAAGTACCGCCATCGAAGCGGGGGCGAGTTTCACGTGCCGATGGTGGTGCGCACGCCGTACGGCGGCGGCATTCGCGGCGGGCAGTATCACTCTCAATCGCCCGAGGCGCTGTTCATCCACACCCCCGGGCTGAAGGTCGTGTGCCCGTCGAACCCCTACGACGCGAAGGGACTCCTGATCGAGGCGATTCGCGACGAAGATCCGGTCGTCTTTTTCGAGCCGAAGCGTGTGTATCGGGCGGTGAAGATGGACGTGCCCGATGCGCCATACACGGTCCCGCTCGGCGAGGCGAAGGTCGTCCGGCCAGGGGAGCAAGTCACCTGTGTCGCGTGGGGGGCGATGCTCTATGAAGCGTTCACCGCGGCCGAAGAGGTCGCGAAGCAAGGCGTCGACGTCGAGGTGATCGATTTACGCACGCTGTGGCCTCTGGATGTCGAGGCGGTGGTCGCAAGCGTCGAGAAGACCGGGCGCGTCGTCATCGTGCATGAAGCGCCTCGAACCTGCGGCTTCGGGAGCGAGCTCGTTGCGCTGATCGCCGAACGCGCATTCCTCCACCTCGAGGCACCTCCGATTCGTGTAACCGGCTGGGACACCCCGTTCCCTTTGACACACGAACACGAGTATCTTCCATTGGCGCACCGCATCGCCCCCGCGTTGTTGGAAACGGCGAGGTACTAGCGATGGCACGGCTCGACTTCAAGCTTCCCGACATCGGCGAAGGCGTGACCGAAGGCGAAATCGTCGACTGGTTCGTAGCAGGTCGGGCAGGTGATCCTTACATTGGAATCGGATACGGCTTCGAACGTCGAGGCGGCGCAGCGATCGTCCACGCCGGCGGCTACTCCGGTTGGGGATATTCAGGAGCAATTGCCGGGGGCGGGGCTTTTTGGTTCCGTGGCTGAGACCGAGACCGAAGCGGGGAACGGAAGCAGGAACGGGAACGGGGGAAGCCCTGGACGTAGTTCTGTGCGGCCTGCTACTGCTGCGCAGCGGCGAGCGGTTCGAACCTCCGCGAGCGCCGTTGGTGAGATCGCGTATTTCCAAGCAAAGCCTCTTGCGACCCCAGCTACCCGGCGTTTCGCCAAAGAAACCGGGGTTGATCTTCGCCGCGTCCGTCCGAGTGGTGATAGCGGGCGGGTGACGCGGGATGACGTTCGCGGAGCGTTGCGCGAGGAGATGGCCGAGGACAGGCCGCATGCCCCGCTCGAGGAGCGGCAGCCGCTCGTCGGGATGCGTCGGAAGATCGC
>JAFDFW010000916.1 GCA_019309605.1 Deltaproteobacteria bacterium
AAGTCCTACAAAGGCGAGCTCGTCGTCCGCCACCTCCACCGCCACCTCTTCGACCTCATCGAGGGCACCGACTGGGAGCCCGTCGTCACCGCCGCCATCGAGCGCGACCAGCAAACCGCCTTCGACCAAGTCCTCCCCGAGCACGCCGCCCTCGTCGCCAGCGACCGCCCCGACGCCCGCTTCGACGCCCTCGTCATCGACGAAGCCCAAGACATCCTCACCACCCCCAACCTCGACGCCCTCAACGAAATCCTCCACGGCGGCCTCGAGCAGGGCCGCTGGTGCGTCTTCCTCGACGGCCGCGAGCAAGCCAAGGTCTACGGCAAAATGGATCCGGAAGCGCTCGGCCGCCTCACCGCCCTCGGCGTCCGCGAGCGCCTCACCCTCAACTGCCGCAACACCCGCCCCATCGCCCAACAAACCGCCCTCGTCTCCGACTCCAAGTGGCGCGTCAAAGCCCGCATCGACGGCCGCCCCGTCGACTTCACCCCCTACCGCCAACGCTCCGGCTGGCTCCACGAGCTCGACCGCCTCGTCACCACCCTCCGCCGCGACAACATCCCCCCCGGCCGCATCTCCATCCTGCTCCTCAAAAACCCCCGCCCCGACGAAGAACAACACCTCACCCGCCTAGCCCTCCGCCGCCTCACCGAAGACGACGTCCCCCACCTAGGCACCGCCACCCTGCAAAGCATCACCTGGTCCACCGTCTCCGGCTTCAAGGGCCTCGAAAACGACGTCATCATCGTAGCCGGCCTCACCGACATCGAATCCGACTGGCACCGCGGCGCGGACACGGCTTCACGTCATCATTCACGAGGATTGCGACAAGAAGCGGCGTGAGCGTGAGGAGGAGTGGCGGGGGAGGGTGGATAGTGATGTGGAGATGTTGTTGTAGGAGGCGTGCGTTCGGTCGTCTGAGCTCGACCACCTGGAACTAGTACTTGCTCGCCTCGAAATCGTCCTCAGTGTCGAACACCAAATCCGGTCCAGCCGAAACCACGACAGCCCGCTCAGCCTCGCACTCGATCCGAAACGCCGTGCCCCAGGCGTCGTCAGTGTTCCTCGCCCGGTCGAGAAAGAGTTCGCGCTTCAGCTCCTCGGTAGTTGGACAGTTCTCGGCCCCGTTCTCCCTCAGATAGAGCATGGCTGCCGATGCAAGGCTTGCCGCGTCCAGGCGCATCGGGTCACCAACGGGATGATGGCAAATCGGTGGCAGAGACCAGAAACCGATTGCGACGGCAATCACGAAGGCTCCTGCAACCACTGCGAAAACCTTCACCGATCGGGCACGATGGTTTGCAGGTCGCTTCATCATACAAACAGTCCCGCAGCCGCCTGCCAAGCCCATATCAGCCCTCGAAACGGCAGCACCCAGATCTCCGCCCCGAGTCCGAGAGTCCGACAAGCTCGCTGCTTCCATCGTGCCCGAAGTGTCGCCGCCGGGGGCCCGGGCCCAATCACATCAACGTCTCCATTCTTGCACCGGATCTCAAGGCCTTCCGCGTCGCCCGCGTACGCTTCATCGAGGTAGCGCTCGTCGATGAGCTCCTCCGGCGTTGGGCATCCCCTTGGATTGTCCGCCAGGTACAGCATTACGGCGGACCGGGCCGCTAGATGGGGATTGCGCCGGCCGCAACCTCCGAAGTGGCAGCAGCCCAACCGACGCTCAGCGTAGACATACCCAACCGGGAGCGCGACCAAGTAGTCGAGCGCAGCCACGAGCAATACCGCGCGCAACCGAACCTTTCGTCGCCGTTCCATGGGTCAAAAGGGTCAACGACGTGGAGAGCGCCCGTATTCCCGCAAACGCGCTACCCTACCGCGTCCCCCGCGCAATCTGACTCACCCGTTGCTGCGACAGCTCCAGCAGCTCCGCAATGTCGCGCGTCCCCAACCCCTTCTTCTGAAGCACCCGAACCGCCCGCCGCAAGCTCATCCTCGAGCGCCGGCTCGAGCTCGACGCGGTCGACAATCGTCGCCGAGTCTGCATCGTCGTACCAGAGCGAAAGCGCATCGCGGATGTTCTCCCGCGCCGTCCGCAGCGACCTCGCAAACGTGTGGATCTCGTGCCGATGCCCCCGGATGTACACAATCCAAGCCCCGTCCGGCTCACGCGAGTAAACCGCCTTGTAGGTCCCTTTGCCGGGCATCAGATCGTCATCGGCCATCACCGGACTCCCTTCAGCCAGCCGTCGCCGAAGCAGGGCCGGAGGGCAATCTCGATGCTCTTGCAGGTCTTCGGGTGCACGTTGTCGCTCTTGGGAACGGTGGTCTTGTAGGTGCCGCATCGACAGGCCATCTTCGTGTGCGACCCCTTGCCGGCCCTCGCCACCACGCGGCCTCCGAGCCGCTCAATCCGTTTGATGATGTCCTTCGACCTCATGATAGACCAGCCTGCTAGTCAGTCAACGACCAGCCTGCTAGTCACTTCGGGAATTGGGGATTCGTCAGAGCATTCCTGATAACCGGGGGACACCTGTCGCATACCCTGTCATCGGCGGATGGCGGCAGAAGTTGCCCCCAAACCCACCCCCCCGGCCTCCGATCCCAACACCCCGCCCATCCTCCTCCTCCACGGCTTCCCAACCAGCTCGCACCTCTACCGCAACATCCTCCCCGACCTCGGCAAAACCCACCGCGCCATC
>JAFDFW010000292.1 GCA_019309605.1 Deltaproteobacteria bacterium
CAGCCCTGCGTGTTAGGGAATCGTTCCGATGGATGCCGTCCACACCGCCCAGGAGCTCGGGGTCACCGAGGAGGCCGTCGAGCTCTTCCGGAGTTCCGATGCAATCGACCTCCACATCGAGTCATTCGTTTGGCACCGTGTCTTCGGCTACGACCTCAATCGGCCGCACCGCGGTGGGGTCTTCGGCCGGAGCTTTTTCGGCCACGCAGATTTTCCAACGGCGCGCGAAATCGGCCTTGCTGGGGCTACCTGGGTCATCAGCACCAACCCCCTTCGATCCGCGGGCGGCCGCAGGCGCGCGTTCGAAAAGAACCTTCGAGGACTCCGTTCCATGCTCGCGAACGCCCCGGGGATCACGCACGTCCGCACCGCCGAAGAGTTTCGCGCCGCGCGCGCGGCTGGCGACCATGCCGCGTTCATCGGTATCCAGGGAGGCAACGCCCTCGACGATGGCATCGACGCGCTGGATCTGATCGCCGACGGTTCCGTCCTGCGCGTCACGCTGCTTCACCTGACTTCGTCGCGGCTCGGCACGTCCAGCGCTCCGGGGTCCTCACGTGCGGGTGGGCTGACCGACTTCGGCCGGGCGTACGTCGAGCGGCTCAATGAGCTTCGCGTTGGGGTCGACCTCGCCCATGTCAGCCGCAAGGGATTCTTTGACGCCGTGGAGGTGCACGACCGGAGCCAGCCCTTATTTGTGACACACACCGGACTGGCGGGCGTCTACGAGCACTGGCGAAACATCACCGACGAACAGTTGCGCGCGGTGGCGGACACCGGCGGCACCGCCGGGGTGATGTTGCAGGCCTCCTTCCTCGGGCGGCGCGGCGTCACCGTCGGTACCGTGGTCGACCATCTCGCCCATATCGTGGACACGGTGGGCGAGGACCATGCTTCGATCGGCACGGACTTCGACGGCGCGATCACCCCGCCCAAGGACTTGCCCGGCCTGTGGGCTTTTCCCCGGCTAGTTCAGGAAATGCTCGATCGCGGCTGGTCCGATTTGCGCATTCGGAAGATCCTCGGTGGCAACGCCTTGCGGGTAATCGAGGCGTTGCGCGGCTAGCCGAGCGCGCACAGGCTTCTGTCATGGCACTCCTGGAACAGATCAACACCGACCTCAAAAAGGCGATGCTCGAGCGGGACGAGGTGACCCGTGACACCCTCCGCATGATCAAGTCCGAGCTCCTGACGCTCGAGAATCCCGACGGCCTCGCCGTGCTCTCCCGCGCCGTAAAGTCCCGCCGCGACAGCATCAAGAGCTACGTCGAGGGAGGTCGGCAGGACCTCGCCGACAAGGAGCAAGCCGAGATCGAAGTGATCGAGCGCTACCTCCCGAAGCAGCTCGGAGAGGACGAAACTCGCGAGGCGATCGCCGGCATCATCGAGGAGCTGGGCCTATCGAGCAAGAAGGATCTCGGGCAGGTCATGAAAGCCGTGAAGGCGCGCTATCCGGCCCAAGTCGATGGCAGGCTGGCCTCCTCGATCGCAGGGCAGCTGCTCGGCTGACGCTTCAGTTCCCCGGGTCGCGTTGCGTCGACCACCACAGCCGGTATCGCTCGCGGATCGCGACGCGATCGTCGCGCGGCATGTTGACACGGTAGCCGTAGTCCTGACTCGACGCGCGGATGAGGTCGCGGCTCGCGATTGCGCGAATCTCCGGGTCTTCGTGGTCGAGGCTATCGATGAGCCACTCCACACGCGAACGTCCGCCGTTGTCCTCAAACCAATCGCGCCACTCCGCTTCCCGGTCGCCAAAGTCTTGCGCAGTCAGCATGCGCAACACGCGCCACGCCGCTTCGCCGAGGACGCTCCGCTCGGACAACGCACCCATGAGCGCTTCGATGCACTCTTCATCGCGCAGAACCGCCAGCGCACGCATGGCGAGCAGGCGTGAGCGCTGGTCGGTGTCCGTTGCGGTGGCGAGAGCGCGGAGCGACTCCTTGAGCCCCTCGACGCCTTCCTGTTCATGGAAGACCTCGAGCGCGTGCAGCGCGCTCCGCGAGACACCCTGATCGTCGTCGAACAGGGCGGCTGCCAGGGGTTCGATGAGAAGTGGGTGCGGTAGCTCGGTTGCCACCAGCGTCGCGTAGTAGCGGGTTTCGGGGTCGTCGGACTTGAGGAGCTCGCCGATGTAGGGCGCGGCCCGATCGCCAAACGCGACCAAGGTCCTGCAAAGACCCGACACGCTCCTGCCCCGGGGCGGCTGCACGTGTGGCTCCCAACGATTGAACCACAGGCGCCCGGGGAAGAGGTTTCGCAAGATCGGAAGGACCTCTTCGCCCATCGCGAGCAGGACGCTGTGATCAGGCGCTTCTTCATTCGGCCCGTGCATCCCGAGCCGGACCACCATGGTGTGGACGCGGGCCGTGAAGTCCGGGGGCTCGATCTCGGGCAGTGGCGTTCTCGGCGCCGTCCCGACGGCAGTCAGCTCGCCTACGTTCAGACGCTCGATCAGGAACTTCATGGCGGCGGTTCGAGCGTCATCCCCACCGGCGGGCGGGATTCCCGTCCATCGTCGAAATGCCTTGCCGAGCTCGCGGTCGGGCCACCATTTCGCCTCGAGGCTTTCACCGGGCGGCGGGTGTGAGGTCCGCCAACGATCGTCAGGCGGCGCGGACTCCGGAGCCTCGCTTGGACTCGGCGCCTCGACGCGGTCGGAGGGGGCGTTCTTGATCAGATAGGTCGAGTCTCGTTTGCTCCCTGACCCCATGCCCTACGAGGGTACACCAATCGACGTCAAACGAGCATTTTGATCCGACGCTCTTCCTGGGCCGTGCTGGCCTTGCCCCTCGAAGCTTCGCGAAGAAGTTTCTTGATGCGGAGCCCAAGGACGTCGATCTCGGTCGATGCGAACTCCTCGCCGCCGAAGCGCTTCACCTGCTCAGTCTGGCGTCTCAGGATCTCGATGTCTTGCCGTAGGATTCGCATCGCCACTGGCTTGAAGATGCCTCGCAAGATCGCGTTGGGGACGGGGACCTTGACCGCGACGGTGGCAAAGATATCGGTCACGGTCGGTGTTCGTGGCGTCAGCGCCGCCGTGGTGATGATGTGGCTGCGGTCGCTCAACCGATACTCCACCTGTGCGATGCAGGGGAGGAGGAAACGGTCCCAATGAAACACTTCGCCGCCTTGCGGCGCCAGCAGGCGGCCGACCAAGCCCTTCGGCCGCTCCTCGCCGATGAATTGCGCTTCCACGCCGCCGTCGAGCGCTCGAATGACCACTTCGATCGGCTTGCGATCTGCGTTCTTGCGGAAAAGACCCGCGTGCACGAACGCAGTGTGCGGAACGTCCAACGCGTTCTCCGCTACGGCATCGAGTGGGCCGGGCATTTCGAGGTGCTCCCGGATCGTGAGGTATCCAGGCTGATCCGCGCACGGGATATCATAGGGCTCGGACTCCGGATCGACATCGGGTTCGGAGTAGACCCACACCCAACCCTGCGAGTCGCGGCAAGCGAACGACGGAACTCGGCGCGCGGGGTGGTCCGGCTCACCGCACAAACCGGGCACGGTTTTGCATGCACCCGCGCCGTCAAACTCCCATCCATGGTAGTGGCACTGGATGTTCCCACCGATGACCCGTCCCGCGGACAGCGGGGCGTTACGGTGAGCGCAGCGATCGAGTAGTGAGACACTTTGTCCGTTCGAGTCGCGAAATGTAACGATCGGTAACCCGTTCAGCATGAATGGCTTGGGTCTCGCTCCCACATCTTTGCTCGCGGCTACGATGTACCAACCAGGTGCAAAACCGGCGTTTGCGTTTGGCTCTGTTTGTGCTGATTGCTGGGTGCTCATGGTGACCCGGACGCATTTTCTGCGCCCACCCGAAAGTACCTTTGTTTCTTTCGCGTAAGTTAGCACGCTTGGAACTCAACTTTCGATGGAACGAGGTGGTTTCGACTGCTACACGAACAGCATGTCACGCCAAAGCAACAAGGAACGCACACGGTATCGTCTGCTACAGGCGGTTCTCAAAACGATTCAGCGGCACGGACACGGCACCCTGACGACCGGACGAGTCGCACAGCTCGCCGGGGTGGCACAACCAACCTTCTATGTG
>JAFDFW010000293.1 GCA_019309605.1 Deltaproteobacteria bacterium
TTCCACAGATTTCAGCATCTCGGGAATAAAATGCTCTCGAATCTGAATCAGGGACGCTCGGCGCCCGCGGCGACGCACGATCAATTGCTCGCCATCCGGCCGCACCAAATCGCCGGTGACGAGGTCATCTTCGAAGTCGTAGGTCGTTTCCGGGGCCGGCGCGTCCTGCGCCTGCGCCGCTGTCGACCAGATCGCAGGCGCGGCCATTAGTGCAGCAAAAACAAGGGCTTGTGAAATGAACTTCGAAATAGGTTTTTCCATGATTCGTCCTTAACCCGTGACCTGCATGGCATCGACGGAGATGTCGATGTTCTGCATGCGCCCGGGCCGACACTTGGGCGCACCGCTCTTCTTGCCCGACTTCTGAGCACAACGATTGCTTACGTCCTGCACGCTCGAACGGAATTCGGTTTGCTTCCCCGCGCGCTTCAGGAACTCGGTAAAGTAGAGCTTGGCCTTCTTCAGGTCGGTGACTGAGCCCGACATGTAGTCCTGGTAGAGGACACCGAGGTTGAAGTATGCCTCGGCGCGCTTCCCATCGAGCTGCTTGGCCCGCTCGTACTGAGTTTCCGCCTCCGAGAAACGCTCGAGGCCGCGGAGCGCCGTGCCGAGCCCGATGACCGCATCGTAGTTGTCCGGATCGAGCTCGACTGCACGAGCGAACGCCTTGCGGCCGTCCTCGTAGCCACGGAACGAGATCGTGACCTCGCCGAAGTTCATCTGTGCCTCGAAGAGGTCTGGATCAAGCGTGATAGCCCTCTGGAAGAATCGAAGCGCGGAGATCACATCGCCCTTGTAGACCTTGATCAGGCCCCAGGTGTTGTAGATGGGCGCGTAGTCGGCATCGAGCATCTGCGCCTGTCGGCACACGACCTCCGCGAGATCGAGCTCAGCCGCGTTGCCCTTGCGGCCGCGGTCGTAGTGCAGGAGCGCCATTTGATTGAAGGCCGACAGATAGTCGGACTCGATGGCCAGAGCGCGTCGAAGGTTCTTGAGCGCCTCTTCGCTCTGCCCCTGCGCCCGCTGCACGATCGCAAGGTTGGTGTACCCCGAGGTGCACTGGGGATCGTCTTTGATCGCCTGCTCGAACGCGGACTTCGCCTGGGCGGTGCGCCCGCTCTGAAGGTCACGGAGCCCGAGGCCTGCCCGTGCTTTGCAGAACTTCGAATCGACCTTGAGGGCCTCGTCGTAGTGCTTGTAGGCGCCGGAGTCGCCACAGCGCGAGAGCGCCAGACCCGCCATGTAGTGCGCCTCGGCAAAACTTCCGCCCTGCGCATCGGCGGCGCGCTCGAAGGATTTCTCCGACGCGCTGCACTTGGCCGAGGTCCAGCCACTCTTTTCGTTGGCCTGGAACTCGTCGAGGGCGGACTCCCACTTGCCGTGGGCCTTCTTGCTGACCGCATTGCCGTCCGCAGTGGTGATCGCTTCGCCACCCGCCGTACGCGCAACATCCGCAGATGGAGTGGTCGCCTTCTTGGAGCTCGTGCTCTCTCCGCCGCAGCCCACGATGAGCGCGATGGCAATGAACGCTACTTTATGATTTCGCATCAGGGCTCCTCCCTATTGGCGACGGCATCTTTCGTATTCAGCCTTTGCTGATTGATCGCGCCGAGGTCCACCGCACCGGGGTCACCGACCGTGGCCTTGACGTAGTTGGGCTCCCCTCGAAGCTCAGCCGCAACCGGGTACTTTCTCGGGTTGAGCCCGTTGAGCTCCTGCTCGCAGGAGCGCGACCACTTGTTGAACCAGCGAACCTGAGTCGCGGTCTTCAGGCAGAACTCGAACTTGTCGATCGCTTGCCGCTGCAGCGGCTCGGACACGTCGTCCAAGGCACCCACGTAGATGTCGAACAAGCCCGGATCCTTTTCGATTTCTTTCGGGATCGGCGCGTCGCGGAACTCGTCCACGAAGCTTCGGTACATCTCGCCAGTGCGCGAAGCGGCAGCGATCTGCCACGGCGCCGACTTCATCTGAATACCGTCTGCGGTGACCGTCATCTTGGCGACCTTCGCGTAATCGGCTTCAGCCGCCCGAAGCACGGCCTGCTTGCGCTGCACCCACTTCTTGAACTCCGTGTCGGACCACTTTTTCACGCGAGCCATGCTCTTGCCGCCGCGATACTGCGGGAACGCGACCTTCTGGAAGTCGGCAAACTTGTACTCCGACAGGTAGAACTGCGACTCGGCCGCGCTGTCCAACGCCTGGCGAATGTACAGAACCTTGTTCTCCTTCGACGTGTCCTTGAGCCCGCGGATTCGCTTGGGTGCGCCCGCGGTCCAACCCTTCACGGCGGCCAGGAAGTGCTTCTTGGCCTCGCTCTTCTTGTTGAGCTCCCAAAACGCGCGCCCGATGGCTGTGTTTGCCTGGATCAACTGATGCGGCATCCCGACCTTGCCGTACTTCTTCAGGTAGTCGCGATAGTGCGAGATGACCTGGAACCACCGCTGCTGCCGCTCGTAGATCGAGCCGATGGAGAACATGACCTGCGAGGTCTGCCGCGGAAGCTTTCGCCGGTAGCTGCGGGCAAACAGGTCCGCGTCCTCCATGGCCGCCTTGTCGTCGCCGAGACCGATGCGGAAGAACGTCGCCTGCTCCAAGCCTTCGATGGCATTCGGACAAACACCGTTCTCCTTGTCCTCGGCGGTACATCGCTTGCCGTCCTCTCCGGGGAACTTCCGGGCAAACTGCTCATAATACTTCGCCGCTTGCTCGTAGTATGCGAGCGCCTGGAAGTTCTGCCCGATGAGGTAGACCGCCTTCTTGGAGAGCTTGCTCTCCGGGAATCGCTCGATCATGACCGTGCGAACCTGGATGGCCCGACCGAGCAAATGCGCAGCCTCGAAGTTGATCGCCGCGTTGTAGAGCATCTCGTCCATCTCGCCGCACTCCTCGTGGCGCCGGAAGATGCGGACGTACGTCGCAGCGGCTTTCTTGAACTGCTGGGTCTTCTTTACGGCGGACCTGGCACTGCAAGTTGCCAAGCGACCCGCACAAATCCGGGTGCTCGTCGGCTAGCTGCTCGGTGCCGCAGAACGACGCCGACATCGGGTCGATCGAAGCGCTCAGCTCGTGAACGCAAGCGACGCGCGGCTCCGCGATCTGCGTGCCGAGCACGTTGAGGCAGTCGAGATAGAGGTTCGCAGCGTATTCGGCGAGCTCGCTGTCCTTGTGATTGAACGCGATGTCCCGGAAGAGCACGGCGGCCTCTTCGAAGCGATTGGCTTCATAGTAGATGCGGGCGCGGCGATATTTAATCGTCGACAGGTCTTCCGCCTTATCGACGTAACACAGGTACCGATTGAACGCCTCGAGCATGCCGTCCTGAAGGGGCGTGAGCTTCTTCGGTGCGAGCTTGCTCTTCGGCGCGGCCTTCGCGTTCTTCGCGGCCTTCTGATCGCTCTTGCTGACGAACTTCGTCTCGGTCTCGCGGGGCACGTACTGCTGCTGGTAGAGGTTGTTGTAGCAAAGCACCGCGGCGTACGCGGCATCGCTCGTGTACTCACCCTGCGAGTTTTGCTCGACGACATTGTCGAACGCCGGTCCGCACTGGGCCCACTCTTCCATTTTCCAAAGCAGCTCGGCGTAGAAGTACGAAAGCTTGTACTTCGTCGGCCAGTCGCGCTTGTCGATGTTCGGGAACTTCATCTGCTCCATCTCGGAGAACTCTTTGAGCAGCGTCCTGTAGAGCACGGCGGCCTGCGACATGGTCTTCTTGTTCTTCGTGCCGGGAGAGGTATCGGTGCCGACCGCTTCTCGGTGCCAAGAGGTCCCCAGCCAGAGCATCGTGGTCGCCGTCTCCACCTTGCACTCTTCGAGCTTGTCGGCGGGCTTGCCGCCCTTCTTGTAGTTTCGATAGACGTCGACGAGACGTTTCAGCTCGATGATCTGATCCTGTTTGGGCCGCGACGAAATCACCGCACTGGTGACCTTAGTCTGCCAATCGCACAGCGAGATACTGCGCGGCGCGTCGGCCATGAGCTTGTGGTAAACCGTGATCGCCTGAGACCACTGCCCGGTGTCGTAGTAGAGCTCCGCGAGGTTCTCGAGCATCTCGTGAGCCTCGGCGTCGCTCTTGGAATACCGCCGGAAGAAATCGAGGGCCTTGCCCGGCGAGCCGTAGTGCGAATACGGCAACACGAGCTCTTTGCGGGCCTGACGCGCGAGGTTCTTTGCGTCATTCGCGTACTTGTTATTGCGGGCGAATTCGAGGATGTCGACGAAGCCCTGCAGAGATTGCCGATAGCGCTCGCGATTGTATTCGACCCAGGCGACCTTGTAGAGCGCGTAGCCGTACACCGAGTTTCGCTTCGGCGGGAATTCGAGCACCTTGCGATAGAACTTCGCTGCGGTGTCCATGTCGCTGTCGTTGAAGTAGTACTCTGCGAACGACAAGTAGGCGTTCGGCACGAAGCGGCTCCTTGGATGGTCCTTGATCAGTCGTCGGTAGACCGAGCGGGCTTTCTCGAACTGGTCGAGCTCCTGGAGCGCAAACGCCAGCGAGAACAAGACCTCGTCCATCCGCTGGAAGTTTGGATGGTCGCGAACAAGCGTGGCGTAGGTGCGAATGCTGTCCTCGCGGATCTTGTCGAGGTCGGCCTGGGCCGCCTTCTGACCGTCACGCGCTTTTTTGCAAAGGGCTTTGTCTTTATCCCGCGTGCAGGCCTCGTAGATCGGGTCGTCGAACGAACGAACCTTGGCGTTCTTCGCGATCTGCATCTCGAACTGCGTCTCGGCGAGACGTAATAGGACCTCGGGCCGGCGTGGGTCATCGTCCGCGCTGTTCTTGACGAGCCGCTGAAGGATGGCGATCTCCCGCTCGAGCAGATTCTCAGCCCTGGCGCGCGTCTGCTCCCGCCCAAGCCGCGTGCTCAGGTCGATCTCGAGCGAAGGGCCGGTCGGACCCTGCTTCTTGGCCTTCTTCGGCGTGGCGGCTTTCATCCGCGAGACCGGCGCGCTGCCGCCCTCCTTAGCTGCTTCCTTCCGTGCTCCGGCCGGGCACGCCACGATCGCTCGCTCCGTGCTCTCCGGAATGCACATCGGGGCCGTGCTCATCGGCGCTTGCTCGGCCGCGGCCTCGCCCCCCATTACCACCGCGAGCAACCCGCAAAGGAAGCTCGCCGCGTACTTCGATTTGTTTAGCGCGTGCATAGGTTAGTCACCTGTTGTCGATAGAACCCGAGCTCATCTCGCCACCACTCCCCATTGAACGGCCAGAGCTGATGTTCTTCGTCCACGTTCACATCGCCGCCCTTCGATTTCTTGGCGAGCGACATCTGCTGCTGGAGTTCCTGATCGATTTGACCGCGACGGAAGGTCGCGATCTCGAGCTCCACCGTGTCGACCTGATTGCTGAGGTCTCGAAGCTCACGAATCAGTCGCTGGTAGCGGCCGCGCGCGAGGTCACCGGCCTGGTCCACCGCGAACGCTCTCGCGAGCGAGACGTCTTCGAGAATCCTCTCACCCACCGGCGATCCCTGGAACTTCTCGCCCGACTTGCCGAGACGCGCCTCTTCTCCGTCGAGGATCGCCACGTACTCGAGATGCTGAAGCACCGTGCGGTCGCTCAACGCGGTAGCCACGATCGGACGAACGCGAGGCGAAAGGTCGGCTTGGTTGGCCCGAACCTTTTTCAGGAACTCGAAGAAGTCGGCGTTGTCTTGATGCTTTGCGAGCACCGCGTCGAGCTCCTGCTTCACCGGGTCGTAGCGGTCGTGGTAATTCGCCACCGTGGCCTCGGCATTGTCGACCTGACAGTTCACGAAAAACGTCACGGCCTTCAGCACGAGCGCCTCGGGATAGAATGAATTCTCGAAATACGGCGAGTACAAGGTGTGCACGTTACCGAGCGCGCGGGAGTACTCGTCCGCGAGAAAGAACGCCCAGGACGACTCGAAAAGCGAATCGAGCCAGTACTCGCTGGCCTGCTCGACCTTCGTCCATGACTCGACCGACTGGCCGAGAAGCGTGCCATCGATTTGACCGCCCTTCGCCTGATTCGCAGCCGTGTAGTAGACGCGAGCGAGAGAAATCCAAGCGAGGTTGCGCATGCGCCCCTCGTCCACGCCCTCGACGTCACCAGCATCGATGGCCTCGAGAATCGCACGGAACGATGCGATGGCCGGACGGGCCTTCCGCATGCGAATGAACGAAATGCCTTCGAAGAATTTCGCGTAGCTGTACTGGGCAGACTCCGGGTCGACCTCTTGAAAGACATCGATGGCCTGACGGAACGACGCCTGCGCGTACAGGTGGCGTCCCATCAAGTAGAGCAGCTGGTTGTAGAGTCCCGGGTTCTTTTCCTTGAACTCCTCGAGCGCGCCGATACCGTACCGGCCGACTTTCTCGATGATCCCCGAGGACTCCGGAAGCTTCGACGCCAACAACCCCAGCCACTCGAGCGTCTCACCGAAGTTGAGATGTCCCGGCCCTTGCGCACTGATGTCGTCGAACACCGTGAGCGCGGACTGGTAGTAGCCCATCTGGTAGAGCGACTGGCCCAACAGAAACTGTGCACGCTGGCGATTGCCACGACCGTCCTTCGACTTACCGGCGGCCACGCGTTCGAAGCCCATCGCGGCGGCGTCGAACTTCTTGCCCTCGAACGCGCTCAGCGCTTCGGCAAGCCGCTTCGACGGTTTGCCGAGCTTGACGGGTGCGCGGCTCTGTCCGGTCTCTTCGAGACCAAAGCTCATGTCCTGTGCACTCGCCGACATGGACATCGCCAGGCCGCAGACCAACACAGGCACCGCCATAAAGCGGATCCCCTTCATAAAGCGCTCCTTCGTGCGGAAGCTTGGTTTTCCAAGTTCCCCTGACCCCCAAAATTCGAGCGAAACCGACCCCTTCCGGCTCGCTCGCGTACATCATTTTGACGGGCTGACTGCAATTGATACTGGAAACCTGCTCATGAACCTGACAAATTCGGTCTGAGACGCAGGCTTGCCCCGCGTTTCCCCTTTCTGACCCCCGACGGCTGGGTAAGTTTGGGTCCGATCTCTT
>JAFDFW010000917.1 GCA_019309605.1 Deltaproteobacteria bacterium
AAGAAGAAGCCGACCGTCATCGCGCCAAACGACCTGGGCCTGTCGACCGATGATCTGACGGCGAAGGTGGTTCTCGCCAAACAGTTCGTCCCCCAGGTTCAAAACAACTGCGAGTTTCTGGAGGGCACACCGGCGGACGTGGCGCAAGCCCTGATGGAAAAGCTGCGCTCCGACAGCCTCGTGTAGGTGAGCGAGCGCCGTGGACGGCGCAGAGCGCCGACTTTGCGGGGCCGCTCGCCAGTCCAGCAACCACGCCCCGCCGCGTCCGATACTCAGACGTGCACTCTCTCTCCGCTCGCAAAGCCCCGGCCCGAGTCCGACGAGCGCCTTCTAATAACGTTTGCCGTTAGTAACGTGATGCGTTATTATTTCCTATGATCAAGAGCTTCCGCGGAAAGGAAGCCGAGCGGATCTGGCGGGGTGAGGTTTCTAAGAAGCTGCCCCGTTCGATCCAACAAGTCGCCAGACGAAAGCTCCGAATGCTGAACAACGCACAAACCCTCGAAGACTTGAAGGCGCCCCCGGCCAATCGACTAGAAGCTCTCAAAGGTGACCGACGCGGCGAGCATAGTATTCGCATCAATCAGCAGTGGCGGATTTGCTTTCGCTGGAAGGATGGTCACGCACATGAGATCTCCATCGTGGACTACCATCGCTGAGGAGTTGGTATGAGCCGAAGACTAAAGAATATTCACCCAGGAGAAGTGCTTGGTGAAGAATTTCTCAAGCCGCTGGAAGTAAGCGCCTATCGCTTGGCGAAGGAGATCGGCGTCCCGGCAACCAGAGTCTCGGAGATCCTCCATGGACGGCGCGCCATCACCGCGGACACCGCGCTCCGCCTCGCCAAGTATTTCGGGACCTCGGCGAAGTTTTGGCTCGGTCTTCAAGAAGACCACGACCTCGAAGAAGAGTCCCTAGCCAAAGCGAAAGAGCTCAAAGCAATCGTGCCACTGGACCAAACGGGCTAGGCCGCAAGTGAATCGACCCGGCTTTGCCGGAGGCTCCCAATGTTGAGAGGATGGAGCCATGGGAATGAGACGAAACGTTCCCACGTTCGAATTGCGAAACGAGGTGAGCGAGCACCGTGGCAATCTCGGCCCCAGGGGACGAGATTACGTATCGAAAATGATGAGGCCGCACGACCAGTGCTTTTTCCCGTGTTTTCGGACCTTGGCGCGCGGCAGTCGGTAGCAAGGTCTTCGCCTTCTAGCGGCCGCGTCCCCTGGCCTTTCACATCCTCAACAGGGTTCAAACCCCGCTGGGTACGCCCAGTCGGTAGCAAGGTCTTCGCCTTCTAGCGGCCGCGTCCCCTGGCCTTTCACATCCTCAACAGGGTTCAAACCCCGCTGGGTACGCCCTCAAAGCCCGGCTTCGGCCGGGCTTTTTCTTTGGAAGCTGCCGCTCCCGAATCGAGGGCTGCCCTTGTCGATCAACCTGGGTCAGTTCTCTTCCTGGCCAGTCGTCTCAAGGGGTTGCCTGGTTGACTCTCTTCATCTTCCGCTCTCAGATTTGACAGAGCACCGTTTGAGTTCACTACGAGCGCCTGCTGTCGATTCCATTTCAGATTCGAGGGACCAACGATGCACGCTGACTGGACCATCAGAAACTACCGGCTCTTGACGCTGACGCTCGCCCTAGCCCTCCCCGTCATGGGGTGCGCCGCTGGAACGGCGGGCTACCGCTTCCCCCGAGAGCCCGGAACCACTCCAGGTGGCTATCCGTTGCCTCTAAGCGGAGAGCCCATCACGAAGACACCCGTGGTCGCGACAGAGGGCGCTGCCGTCAAAGAATACCCCGAGCACTACATTCCAGGGCAAGAGACACTGGCTGAGGACGAGATGAGAATCACGGCCTGCGGTTCCTGGGGTCCGGCGCCGCTTCGCATTGGCCAGGGCGCATCTTGTCTTCTCGTCGAGTTGGGGAATGGTGACGCGTTCATCTTCGACGTGGGCGGTGGAACCGTCGGAAACCTGTTTGCCCTCGGCGTGCATCCCGCCAGGCTGGATAAGGTCTTCATCACGCACCTTCATCTGGATCACGTCGGCGGCATCTTCCCCCTCTTCGACGCGATGGGTTGGGCGCGCAATACACCCCTCCATGTCTGGGGTCCCTCGGGCTACACGCCGGAGCTGGGTATTGCCGCGTTCACGCAGAATGTTCGGGAGGCGTCTGAGTGGCACATTCAGAGCAAGCAGAGCATCCTCGCGAGGGGCGGAATGACGATCGTTCCCCACGAGGTTGAC
>JAFDFW010000294.1 GCA_019309605.1 Deltaproteobacteria bacterium
CGGGACATCTTCGAAGTCGTCGAGACTCTACGCGAAACGTTGCGGCGGGATTTCCCACAGGCCGAGTTCGCGTTCGACACGGGCGGCATGCTGACCGCCGCGCTCAACTTCGGCGAGCCTGCGCCGATTCACTTTCAAGTCAAAGGCAGCGACCTCGAGGTCCTCGAAACAATCGGCGGGGACATCGCTCGACACATCGCAGGAGTCGAGGGTGCAGAAGACGTTCGAGTCGCCCAGCGCAACGACTACCCCACGCTCGAGATCGACATCGACCGGACGAAAGCGGCGCTTGCCGGGCTCACCACCGAAGACGTGATGCACAACCTCGTGACCGCGACCAACTCCAGCATCAACTTCAAGCCATCGTTCTGGATCGACCCCCGCAATGGCAATCACTACTTCATCGGTGTGCAGTACCCCGAGTCCGAGCACGTGTCGGCGGATACATTGCTCGACATTCCTCTGACTCCCGCGGGCGGGGGTGACACCGTTCCTCTTCGAACCGTGGCTACCGTTCAGCGCGGGATCGGCCCGTCGTTCGTGAGTCACCGCAACATCACCCGTGTCGTCGACGTCTACGCGGACGTCGCGCCCGGGGCTAATCTCGGTAAGGTCGTCAGCGCGATGGAGGATGCCTTGTTCGAATCGGAGGAGCTTCCGCTCGAGCCCTTCCTCGATGAAAGAGGCAACGTCTCTTTCCAGATCGGTGGCGACTACGCGGGGCGCGGGTACACGATGAGCGCAAGTGGCGAGGTCCAGTCCATGCGCGCGTCGTTCGCGCAGTTCGCGCGCGGGTTCGTGTTGGCGTTGGTGCTCATCTATCTTCTGCTGGTTGCGCAGCTCCGTTCGTTCATCGACCCTCTGATGATTCTGTTGACGGTGCCGCTTGGGTTCATCGGGGTGGCGCTCGTGCTCTTCGCGACGGGCACCTCGCTCAACATCCAGAGCCTCATGGGAATCATCATGATGGCGGGCATCGTCGTCGAGTACGGGATCATTCTCGTGCACTTTGCCAACGAGCGTGTCGAGCAAGGGCAACCCATCGTGGAGGCGGTGAAAGAGGCTGCCCGTGTGCGGCTCCGACCGATCCTGATGACCTCCCTAACCACCGCGCTTGCGTTGCTCCCGATGGCGCTCGGGATTGCGGGCGCGGAAGGCAACGTGCCACTTGCGCGCACGATCATCGGGGGCGTGCTCGGCGCCATGGTGCTGACGCTTTTCGTGCTGCCATGTCTGTATGTTTGGATGAAACGGCCGCCGAAGCCTCGTGAACAGGACGATCTCGACGCCGTCACAGGAGCTGCTCATGTTTGAACACCCCTCGAGAGCTTGGATTGCCGCTGCGGTCATGGCCGCCTGCGTGCTCGGCTGCGCCAAGGACTCATCTCCTGCGAACTCCACCGAAGAAGGTCGGCGCCTGCGCGTCGTTGTTGCCAGGCCGGCTCCGGTCGAAGGAGAACAAACCGTCGAGCTTCCCGGCACGCTCGAGCCCTGGGAAGACGCTTTGCTTTACGCGCGGGTCACTGGATATCTGCAGTCGGTCTCGGTCGACATTGGCAGCAAGGTCAAAGCTGGCGACGTGCTTGCGACCATCGTGGTCCCCGAGATGGAAGCTCAGCTTCAAAGCGCACAGGCGCAGCTCGATCAAGAGCGTGCCGAAGTCGAGCTGGCGTCGATGGTAGAGAAGCGGCTTCGGGATCTCCGAAAAGCGAACCAAGAAGCGATCCCTCAACAGGATGTCGACAATGCGGCTGCCAAGACGCGGGTGGAAAAGGCTCAGTCCGACCTTGCGCGCGCCGAGGTCAAGCGACTGAAGACACTAAGCAGCTTCGCAAGGCTCCGCGCACCGTTCGCTGGGCGCGTCACCCAGCGCATCCTTCATCCTGGCGCGCTCGTCCGAGAGGGCACCACGCCCGGCGCACGTCCGATCGTCGAAGTTGCGCGCACTCAACCGCTTCGGTTGGTGCTTCAGATCCCCGAGCCCCTGGTTCCGAGCGTCGCCGTTGGCTCGGAGCTCGATGTCCACCTCGACGCATTTCCAGGTCGCGAGTTTGAAGGGACGATCGCGCGCATTTCCACTGCGCTCGATGAGCAAACACGAGCCATGCGTGCCGAGGTCGATTTCGAAAACAAAGAGGGCACGTTTCGCCCGGGCATGTACGGCGAGGTGTATCTGCGCGTCCGCGTTCCCGACGGCTTGCTTTCAATCCCGTCGAGAGCAGTGCGAGGGCAGGGCGAGGCGCGCTACGTGCTGGTGGCGCGCGATGGCTTCCTTCACAAGCAAGCGCTCGTAGTCGCATCCGACGATGGACGGCGCGCAGTGGTCGCGAAGGGTCTCAGCATCGATTCGTCAGTCATGGTGGCCGGTTCCCCGCTCGCGCGCGAAGGCAAGCCCGTGCGAACCGATCGAGGAAGGAGCGAAGTGACATGTTGCACCGAACGCTACTCGTCCCGCAGGTGTTGGTCTTGTGCGCCCTTTCGGGGTGCGTCCGTGGCTACGACCCGCACGTAACCGAAAGGCCCATGCCGAGCGAGCTCCACGCGGACGCTCACGCGGAGGGAGAAGTCGAGCCCGTCGACGTTGCCGTTCCGGAAGCCACCGATGCGAAGCATGCGCGAGCCGTTGCGCTCACCGAGGTCGTGAAAATCGCGATGGCTGAACCGACCTCCGTGCTCCAAGCCGCGGCTCGGCTCGAAGCAGCCTCCGGACGGGTTGCAACGAGCGATGGACGACTGCTGCCCGGGCTGAGCACGGACTTCCGCGTGCGCTACCTCGACGGCCGAGAGATCGGATCGTTCGGCGTGATTCAGCAGGACGTGAACTTTGCGCGATATGAGCCCACCGCTGCCTTCTTCTACCGAAACAACCCGGGCGCCGCGGGCACAGGTTCCAAAGCCGAGCGCCGTTTCGCGGATGCCGCCGGCTACGACCTCAAAGAAGCGCAACGCCAAGCGATGCTCCAAGCCGCGCTTTCCTATCAAGACATCGCCCTCACCAGAGCATCGATGGCAATCGCGACCGAGCTCATGCAAGACGCAGAGCGCTTCTACGACATTGCCAACGCGCGCGCCGTGGCCGAGATCGCGTCGGGGGCCGACGTCGCGCGTGCTGAAGCCGCGCTCGCACAAGCCCAACGAACCGAGATCCAAGCACGCGCGTTTTGGAAAGCCGCAAGCATCCGTCTCGCCCAGCTCTTGCGCTGGGATCTCGCCGAGCTCCTCACGACCGGAGACGCTGAGATCGGGCTCCAACCGGTGGTCGATGACGCGTCCGAAGCGAATCTGACGGGCGAGGCCGACCGCGCACGCCCCGATGTGCAAGCTGCCAAGAAGAGGGCGGAGGGCGGCACCCTTCGCACCAAACAAACGTGGTGGGACCTCCTCGGTCCTGAAGTCGACGCCAGCATCGGTGGACGCTTGCTAGGGACTCAAATGTCACGCCTCGCGCCTACGCTGATCGGCTACGCATTCATCGGCGTGTCATTCGACTTCGAAAAGGGCGGGCGCATTCGCACGGCCAAGGGCAACGCCAAGGCGCTCCAATTTCAGGCCGAAGCCACATCCGAGCAGGCCGATGCCGACATCGAGGTCGCGATGGTCAACGTGCAGGCCGCACGCGAAGCGATTCCGCCCGCGCGCGCCGAGGTCGACGCCGCCGAACGCAGCTACGCGATCGAGTTGGCCCGCTTCGATGCAGGCACGGGATCCGGCCTCGAGGTCATCCAATCCCAAAACATGAAAGCGCGGGCAAAGCTCAGTTTCATCGAACAGATTCTGAGGTTCAACGCCGCGCAGATCGAGCTCGCAGCGGCCATTGGACACCTCACCCCCGAGCTCTTCGCGCCTTAGCCTTCCCGCTCACCGCGCCGGACGGCGGATCGAATATCACCACTATCGCTGCCGCAGCCTGTCTTGACTCCAATCGCGCGCCCGTGGGAGGGTCGCTGGTCGGACTGGGTCGTGAACATGGTGAGCTCGAGTAGGAATTGGTCCCTCTTATGGGCGTGTTTGGCTCTGTCGAGCGTTGGCTTGGAGGGGTGCGGT
>JAFDFW010000295.1 GCA_019309605.1 Deltaproteobacteria bacterium
GTTACGAGAACCGAACGTCGATCAAGGGCTACTGACTCGTCGCCGTGGAGTCGGTCGACTGAGGTCCGGTGCGGAACACCGAATCTAGATGCGTCACCAGCTTAGGCACGATGCACCGGTACCCCGCGTCGACCAGCGGTGGAATGAAGTTGCGGTACAGATACCCCCACGTCGGGTTTCCATGCACCATGACGACGGGCTTGCCGTCGCGAGGGCCCTCATCCACGTAGTGCAGCCTCCCATCCGGTGTGTCGAACCATTGCGGCTCGTACGGCCAAGTTCCCCCAAACGTCCAATCCGTTGCTGCCATGCCGCCCTCCGTTTGATGCGAACTGCAATCATGGGGAACTTTGCTAGACCGTCAACGTCCATCTTGACCGGACCAACTTCGGTATGAGAGACCCAACGAACGCGTATGCCCTTCCTCAACGTGATGCATGATTATTTTCGCGGAGAGCGCATCGAATCGCTGTACTTCATCGTCCCGATCGGCATCGCTATGGTCGCCTTTGCTGCCGTCACGCTGCGAGCGGAGCGGGGCGGCTTCGCTTGGGGCTTGGCGGTGCCGCTCGTTTTGTTCGGGGTCTTCGCGATCGGTATCGGGGCCGCGGTCGGTCTCCGCACCACGGGGCAGGTGGCAGAGCTCGAAGCCGGATTCCAAAGCGATCGGGGTGCCATGGTTGCCCAGGAGCTTCCACGCATGCAGAAGGTCAATGACAACTGGCCCCTCTACATCGGCATGTGGACGACGTTGGTCTTGGTCGGGCTTGGCCTGCGCTTCGGCTTGAAGGCGGACTGGGCGCACGGAGTGGGCCCGGCGA
Organism: Deltaproteobacteria bacterium; assembly: GCA_019309605.1. Taxonomy (GTDB): domain Bacteria; phylum Myxococcota_A; class Polyangia; order Polyangiales; family Houyiibacteriaceae; genus SG8-38. The sequence goes on from JAFDFW010000295.1 coordinate 822, forward strand.
TCATTCTCATCGGGGCAATGGGCTTCCTGATCGACGGCTTCGCTGAACGGCGCGCAAGGCCCTACACGGAAGCGCTCGAAGCTCTTGCGGCGGAACAAGATGTGGATGCGCTGGCCGAGTGAGGGCTTCCCTCACGAAGCCGGAAGAGCCCCGATCGCGGCGATGCCGAACAGTCCTTTGACAAATCGTACATACATATTATAAATACTGTATGGACAATTTGGTCCAGCTCTTTCGGACGCTCGACCAATGGGTTGCCCGCGAGAACATTCGAGCTCGGGTCGAAGGAACGCCTGCATACAGGAGTTGCAGCGTTCGCGTGCTCGGTCAGTCGGCGCTCTGGGCCGCTGGGGTCGACCTCACACTCATCGCCACGCAAGACCTCGATGCGTATGCGGACTATGAGTGGGCGGTTCAACGAGAGTTCGAGCGACTGCTCGCCGAGGATGGCAAGGTTCTGGATCCCCACGGGCACGAGGTGTGGATGCCAGGGGAGACCCGATACGACCCCCTTTACCAAGGGACGTTCGTCGAGGCGTTTGTCGCCGACGCGGATGCCGTCTTGATCTCCAAAGCATTGAAAGCGGCTGAGAAGAACAGGGCGTTGGTCACCGAGTATCTCGCGAAAGGCGCGAGCGAGCGCTTTTTCGAGCTGGCGCGGAAGTACCGTGTCGACTTGGAGCAATTCGTATGACGCTCACACAAAGCGATCTGAAGACCCGAGCGCGGAAACGGCACCAAGCGCTGAGGCGCAAGCATCGGGATCCGCGTTTCCGCGCTGTGATGGGCCGGTTCGTAGAGGAGGGTCTTCTCGAGACCAACATCGAAGGGATTGTGCCTCGCCGACGGGCGGTGCCGCTCGACGATGCGCTATGGGCCGGCACCGTGGAGCCCCGAATCATGGAGCTCCTTCCCGCTGTGCTCGTGAAAAAGTCGACCCTGTTGCGCTTGCCGAAAGAGCTCCCCGAAGACGTCGTCGAAGTGATGCACGCTATCCGTCACGGCAAACCCATGCCGAACTTCCGCGGCGTGCCGCCCGAGCAATACCTGCCGTGGGTGACCCAGGTCGGTCGAAAAGGTCGCTCTCCCTCGGTGCTAAAGAGCTTTCGGTTTCGGCATGACGACGTATTGAGGCTCGCGAGGCTCCGCCATAGTCTCCCGGCTCGCTCGGACACTGCGGTGATTCGAATGGCACTCGAGCTGTTGGAAGCCTCGACAGCGAAGAACTCACCAATCGACCCAAGTTGAGTAGGAGCGGAGTGCGAACGTCGTCAGCCGGCCGGCACGGCGAAGACCGTAATGAACGCCAGCACTACCGAGAGCACGACGATTCCGGCCTTCTGGACGGGCGACTTGCTGACAGTGAATGCGACGAAGCACTGGAGCAAGTAATAGAAAGCGAATGCCCGGGAAGCGAGCGCGAGGATCTCGAGTGTGCTGGCTGACCATGTCAGCGAGATCGCACCACCGCCGACGAGGAGGTATCCGAACTTCTCCTTGAGGTGGTGATTCGTCATCTCTTCCATGTTTCCGGTCGCGGACATCGTATCGGCGACGGCTGCGGAGAACTGGCTCATCGCGGCAGCGATGATCAGAGGTGTGACGAGAAGGGGGGACGCGAATTTCGTGAGCTCGATCAGGCTGTTGTCGTCGTAGCTGCCCTGGAGAAGATGCGTGAGGGGAAGGGCGAGGGCGACGAACGCGAGGTATACGACCGTGGAGATGATCTGGGACCAACGCGACGCCTTGATTCGTGTGTCGGAGTCGAACTCGTCACCTAGGTAGCGGGGGGTTTCAAACCCCTGAACGACGATGAGGGTGCCCGCGAGGATTGTCAGAACCTCCCATGGGGTGTGTTTGAGCGGCTCGGGCATTTGGATACCCGCCGACGACTGCCAGGCGTTCCAGTCGAAATAACCAAAACCTGCGAGCAAGAGCGCGATGATGGCAAAGGTGATCAAGAGCGCCCAGCTCTCCAGGAACTCGAGCGGAGCTAGCCCCTTGGTCATCCCGATCAACATGATCACGCCGATCACGGCCGTCGTGACGATGTTCTCGTTGAGCTCGGTGTCTGCATCGAACCCCCCGAGAACGAAGGCAGCGAGAATGTGGAGGTAGAGCGAGACCGAGATCACATACGCGAGGATCAGAGCCAGATCAGATGCGCGTTCGAGCGAAAGCGTGGACTCCGGAGGATTGTCGGCAAGGACAGGCTCGGTACGTCGAATGTTGAATCGGATGACGCTTCCGACCGCAATGGCCAACGCGCAGACCCCGGCCATCGCGATTACCGAGAGGTGCCCAACGGCGCCGGCGAGAATCGGCACGATGATCAGAAACCCGCTGCCAAAAATCGAGGCAAGGGGTGTCGTGGTCGCCTTAGTGAGCGAGTTCGATTGTGCCATCACGCATATCCTTTTCGGGCGCCCCGTCGATTCGGGAGAGATGATACGCACACGGGCAGGTGAAACAAGATCTTGACAAGTCTTGACATGTCAAGACAAGGGCCTCAAACTGCTAGCCATGAGCGAAATGGTCAAATTCAGCTCCAAGATGGAAAGGGACGCGTTGGAGGCGCTACGGGCTCACGCGGCCGACGAGGGGCGGACGCTTGCCGGCCTTCTGACAGAAGCCGTCCAGGATTATCTGGCCAAGAAGCGTGTGCGTCCCGCGTTTCGCGAAGCGGCCGAGGCCGTGGTCGCGGAGCATGATGAGCTCCTTGCGCGGCTCGCGAAGTAGGCGAGCCAGTGTCCGCGACGATTTATCCAACGGTCGAGGAAGTCCTGGTGCTGCACTCGCTGCTGCTCGCTCGCTACGGAGGAGAGGCGGGTGTTCGCGATCTCGGGATGCTCGACGCCGCCCTTCATCGGCCGCGCTCGGGCTACTACGCCTCGCTTAGTGAGCAAGCTGCGGCTCTACTGCAAAGCCTTGCCAACAACCACGCCTTCGTCGACGGCAACAAGCGCGTCGCGTTCGCGACCATGGCCATTTTTCTGCGGCTCAACGGTTTTGCATTGCGCGCCACTGCCGATGACGCAGAGGCATTTCTAATCGATGAAGTCATCCGGACTCGCGCGCTGCTCCAACAAATCGCCACTTGGATCGAGGAGCACATCGAAAGATCTTGAGCTGTTTCGCAAGGTCCTTCACGGGGCGGCCGGTTAGTCTCTCACCTCAGCAGCCCCTTCAAGTAGTCGGGCTTGAAGAACTTCGCGACACCACTGCAAAGGTCATGTTGACGATCAACGGCTTGTCGGGGCTCTCCGGAAGCGAAAGAGCCAGGGCCAATGCCAGGCCGCCTCGTAGGCCGCCCCAGGTCAGGAGCTTGGTGACACCGTTGCGATCTCCCTCGAGTGTGTGGGTCGCGGTCAGTGTCGCGATCGGAACGTAGACACTCACGGCGCGCGCGATGAGGCAGACGACGATGGCGGTCGGCAAGGTCTTCACCAAGGGCGCGAGGGGCAGGTTGTGAACCACTACCACCGTCAAGCCGATCATCACGAAGAGCAAGGAGTTGAGCAAGTCGTCCACGCCCGCCCAGAAGGTCCGCAGCGGCGCGCGGACTTCCTTGGAGAGGCGCGGGATGGTCACGTTGCCAGCGACGAGCCCGGCGACGACCATAGCGATGGGTCCCGACACATCGATTTGGAGCGCCACGCTGTAGCCGAGTGCGACCCATCCAAGCGTCACCAGCAGCTGATTCACGTAGCTCTGCGTGCGTAGCAGCATGACGTGAATCGCGAAGCCGACGGCTAGCCCGAGCCCGACGCCGCCGAGGACTTCACGAAGAAAAAGTGCGAGCGGTGAGCCTTCCTGCCCGGAGCCCTGCGCGTAGGCTAGGGCGACGGTAAACAGCACCACGCCGACCCCATCGTTGAACAGAGACTCGCCGTTGATGATCGCTTCGAGCCGCGGCGGAAGGCCGGCTGGTTTAAGGATCGCGAGCGCGGCAATTGGGTCGGTCGGGGAGATCAGCGCACCAAAAACGAGCGCGTATCCAAGGGCAAGGGTGACCCCCAACCATCCGAGCACGACGTGGAGCAGCGCGCCCGTTATGAGCCAAGCGATCAGCGTGGCTCCGATCGCCAGGGTCCCGATCGTCCATTTGTCCTTTTCGAGCGAACTGAACTCGACGCCGGCGCTTCCGGCGAAGAGCATGAAGCAGAGCACACCATTCAGCAGGACATTACTGAGGTCGAGCTCACGGAGCATCGCGTCCTCCGACCCCAGCCCCGCGACGATACCGGCGCTCTTGAGGCCCAAGAACACGAGGCTCATGACCAGCGCGAGCAGCATCAGGCCGATGCTGGGCTGCATCCGAAGATAGCGCTCGTTCACGACCCCGAAGAACGCGGTCAGAACGAACACGACGGAGATGACTAGGAGCAGGCTCATGGTGGTACCCCTTGTACACCGACTTGGCTCGACGTGCCGCGTACAAAGCCATCGAGCCGACGCGTGAGATTGATCAGACGAGCGCTTGCCACCGGCAGCAAGCCCGATTCGAAATCAGAAACCCGGCGCCATCCAGCTGACGGCGCCGGGTCCTAGCTAGAGCTGCTTCCCACTGATGGTGGGTCGAGCTCGATGACTCGATCGGCCTCTCTACAGTTCGTTGCAGAAGATGAGGAGCGCGCCTGCAATGCATTCGTCCCAATCGACTCCGTTTGTGGCTGCGAGGCATAGGGCGAGAAACAGCTTGCAATCGTCTTTCGGAGGGCCTGCCACCTCACAAAGACCTACGTCGCACACGACATCCGGGTCGGGTCGACCGCCTGTGCCGCCTGTGCCGCCACCTGTGCCGCCTGTGCCGCCGGTCCCGCCTTCTTTGCAGAATAAGACGTTTCCGAGTAGAACGCACGGTTCTTCATTGGCCGGCTCGGCGTC
>JAFDFW010000296.1 GCA_019309605.1 Deltaproteobacteria bacterium
AATGCCAGCCACGGCCGCAGGCATGCACCGCCGATTACAACCCGGTGTGCGGCTGCGATGGGAAGACATACGCAAACGCATGCTCGGCCGGGGCGGCCGGGGGGTCCCTGAAGCAAGAAGGCGCGTGCCCGTAGATCGCTGGCACTGACACTGACACTGACACTGACACTGACACTGGCGCTGACACTGACACTGACACTGACACTGACACTGGCGCTGACGCTGGGCGCTGGGCACTGACGCTGACGCTGACACCAGCACTGGCGCTGGCGCTGGGCGCTGCGAGATCCTACTTGTCATCGCTTGTCCTTGGATTGGGTTTGGGTCCCACGCGGGGTGAGACCCAAACCCAATCCAAGGAGTCGCTTATGGAAAAGATGACGACAGGGCACGAAACGTCGTGCGAGAGCTGGTCCCGGTTCTCCACACGATTCGCGACTACGATAAGTCGCTAGCCGATCAACTGAAGCGAGCTGCACAAAGCGTGGTGCTGAATATTGCGGAGGCTCGCGGGAATGATGCGGGGAATGCACGGGCTAGATTCTCCACGGCATGTGGGTCCGCGAAGGAAGTCCGGGCCGCCCTGAACGTCGCAACCGACTGGGGGTACATCGAGACCCACAAGGCAACCCACCTCGACGAGAAGCTCGACGAGGTCTGCGCCATCACCTGGTGTCTCGGCCGCAGTCTCTGACACAACGAGAACCTAGCGGGCATCGCGTGCTCTCACCGCGCGGTGCCTGCAGTCTTGCTCCCGTCGACGTAGATGCGCTCGACATGCCCCGTGAGTCTAGCCTTCGTCGACGTACGGAGGGGCACGGGGGAGCGCGATGCGGGGACCCAGCGGCGTAGCGAGTGACAAGCGGCCATGGAAGCAACCACCGCCGATTGGGCGCGAGCGCCGAGGGGAGGCTTGCGTGGCCTACGCTCCCAGTCCCTCCGGCCACTTTTGCAAGCCGACCCGTCCGCGGGGTCCCCGTGTCGCGTTCCCCCGTGCCCCGGCACACTGGGCACTGGCACTGACTCGGTGTAAGACGTTCGTCCATGGTCGCCCTGCTAAGAACCGGCCCCCCTTCCACCCCCCGCCTCCTCCTCGCCCATGGCGCCGGCGCTCCCATGGACTCGCCGTTCATGAACACGGTTGCCGAACAGGTCGCGGCCGCGGGGATCGAAGTCATCCGTTTCGAATTCGAATACATGGCCAAGGGGCGCGACGAGGGAACGCGCCCGGGGCCTGATCGCGCACCCAAGCTCATCGCTCGTTTCAATGAGGTACTCGGCCTCGTAGGCCCTGCTGACGAGGTCATCATCGGTGGGAAGTCGATGGGTGGGCGAATTGCGTCGATGATCGCCGATGAAGTCGGCGCTGCCGGCGTCCTGTGCCTCGGTTACCCTTTTCACCCGCCGGGAAAGCCGGAGCGGCTCCGTACGGCACACCTCGAAATGTTGAAGACCCCTACCCTGATCGTGCAAGGCACGCGGGACCGGCTCGGCAACGAGGAAGAGGTAGAGACCTATTCGCTTTCGCCGTCGATCGAGCTGGCCTGGATCGGGGATGGAGACCACTCCTTCAAGCCGCGGAAGAAGAGCGGGAGAACCGTCGAGCAGAATCTAGCAGCCGCGACAGGAGCGGCAGTCAAACTCATCCGGCGCCTCGGGTGAGGTGGAGCACGTCTTTGAAGCTCGTCTCGGACGGCCGGCCCTCTGCAAACCAATACTGGTGCACGCGGCCTGGGCTCACTGCCGCGATCGTCGACGAGACGGTGCCGTACGCGGGAGTTTTCACGTAAATCGCCTGGAGGTAGCGCGCGACCGCCTGATCGAACGGTGCCCCCGGGGGAACGGGCGGAACTTTCGAAGGGTCGGGGAGCGAGTCGTCCGCGAGCACTTCGACGAGCTGCGGCTTGATACGCAGCCAGCTGTCCGCGGGAACCGACATGATTCGTTCGCGCGCCCTGTCGGCCTTCGGAAAGTCCGGGGAGCCGATCCGATCGTTGCAAAGCACGTGAACACCCTGCCCGAGCGCCTCGAGCTCGACCTCGTGCGCCCCTCGTCTCCCATACGCAGCGCACAGGTGGTCACCGTCTCCGAAGATGAGATTGAAGTCGTTGTAGGTGGCGGGATCGACGCGGCTCAGGTAGCGCGTCACGCCCTCGAGTGACTCCTCCGCGAGCGCGTCGAGCACGAGCCCTCCGCGCGAACGAAGGGAGTCGTCGCGCGTCCCGAAGCTGCGCTGATTGGTGAGCCCGACAAACAGACCGCCACGCGCGAGGCCGAACCAGGTCCCCCCCTCCCGCTCGTCGCGCCCCCCAACGATGAGCGGCTCGGAACGCAGCACCGCGGGACCAGACGCGGCGCGGTCGTAGAACTCGTCGCGGTTCGATGCGATGATCGTCGAGCACCAGTCATCCATCTGGTGGCGAACGATGATCGTGCACATCGATCAGTCCCAGGCCGAGATGAGAGCCACACTGCTCCCATCGGCAAGAGCGCGTACGGTCGTCGCATCGGCAGCAGTGCCCCGTTTGGTTTCCAGGTGGTGCATCAACACGACGGCATCGGTGCCTATTGTGCCAATGCGCTTGGTCCGAACGGTCACCTGCTCGCCAGGCAAGACCGAGAGACGAAATGTGGCCTGTTCGGCAATAGGGCGCAGCCTCGTGGGCTCGATGCCCGAGGCAACCATTCGACGGCTCGTCGCCTCATCGCACCAGCCGATGTAGTCGGGGTGGTTGGCGTGCGCGAGCGGATCGGACCAGGTCTGCCACATGTCGAAAACGAACTCATCCCCTGCGCCCGGCAGCTCGTCGAACTTGGGCAACGTCACGGATGGCTCGACGTCGACTGCGGGAAACGCCTCCCCAAGCTCCACAGAACCCTGCTTGGGTCTGAGCGTGTCGGCATCGACATGAACCCACTCTTGCGTAGCGGCGGCGACGCGCTCCCCGCCCGTTCGGATACGGACCTCGCGTGCGCTGAGCGTTCGGCGGCGAAACCGGGAGATCCATGTCTTCGTGTCGAGCACGGCGCCGTACGAGGTTTCGACATTGTGTACGACGGTCATCTTGTAAACGACGAACGTGACCCGCTCATCGAGGAAACGCGATGCCGGCCAGCCCGCGTTGATCGAGGCAAGCGTCGCCGCGTCCTGGCAGAGACGCCAGACGTCCGCGGCCCTTGGAACCTCGCGTGCAGTGAATGCATTACGAGGAAGGATCAGTGGGAATTCCCAAAGCGCGTTCGTCACCGGCCTCAGATAGCAGTTTCGAATGCTTGTGCGACTGCCACCACGCCCGAGCCGCGGCCATCCCGCCTCCCGCGGCGTCGTAGACGATGACGGGAATCGAAGGCGACACGCCCCAGCTGCCGACCCGCGCAAGCCACGCGCGAAGAGAAGGCAGCGGATGGCGACCGCCCAGCGCCGGGTCTGCAGGTTCCGAGAGGTCGGTCTCGAGGTCGACGCGAAGGGCGCCTGCCACGTGACTTTGCCGGTAGGCGGAGGTCGAATCAGGCCCGCTACGAGCGTCCAGGGAAACCGCCTGATCGAGGAGGGGGATCGCGTCCGCAGCCGTGATGAGAGGGCTTGAAATCATTCAGCTCTCCCAGCTGTAGCGCACAAGGTCAGCCAAGTGGCTGGTCACGCTTGCATTCCAGGAATTCTTCGCCAACCTGCTCTAGAGAAGGAGCTCGCCATGCTCAGTGACAAGATCCTCGACACGCTGCCCCCCGCGATTCGCCGTCGCGTTGAGCCGTACGTCGAAGCCGTCCACGTGATGACGCAGACCAACAACCCCAAGGTCTTGCGCTCGCTAGCGCCGTCCGGGGTGCGCGGTTTGATCCTTCAACGCGGCAAGCAAGGTGTTCCGACGACGATGCCTTCGCACAACCGGGTGTACTTTGACTGGACTTACCCGAACGATCACCCGGAGATGCGTCGCCTCTACACACGGGCAAAGCAGCAGCAGTGGAACGGTGACGACCTACCGTGGCACATCGATGTCGACCCCGAGAATCCGGAAAAGCCGATCATCCCGCGCGAGTTCCTGGAGTATGAATCTCTGGGTTGCCTAGGCATCCAGTTGACCGGTCTGGAGGAACGCCGGCTCAACGCGAGCGTGGCTTCGTGGATGCTGAGTCAGTTCCTGCACGGCGAGCAGGGCGCCCTCTTTGCTGCAGCGCAGGTGACGGAGGCCGTGCCGTTCTTCGATGGCAAGCTCTTCGGCTCCACGCAGGTGGTCGACGAAGGCCGCCACGTCGAGGTGTTCCATCGGTATCTCGACTCCAAGATGAACAAGGACGTGAAGTTCTTGGGAATGCAGATCATGGTCGAAGGTTTGGCTCTTGGCGCGTTCGGGACGCTTTACCGGATGACCGCTGAGCCCATGCTCAAGGCGCTCTTGAAGAAAGTGATCCAAGACGAGGCCCGGCATGTGCACTACGGCGTGCTCGCGCTCCGGGACCACTTCCGAAACGAGCTCAGCGAAAGCGAGCGACGGGAGCGCGAGGACTGGGCTTTCGAAGTAGCCCTCTTGATGCGCAACCGCTTCCTGATGTTCGAAGTGTACGAGGAGTGGTTCGAGCACAAACTGACGCGCAAGCAATGGGCGAGATTCGTCACCGACTCGCCCGGATTCTCGATGTTCCGGCACGAGATGTTCAGGCGCCTAGTCCCCAATCTCCGTGAGATCGGGCTGCTCAGCGACCGGATCAAGCCTCACTACCAGCGGGCGGGCCTGATGCAGTACTACGACGACGTCTCGGCGACCCAATTGAGCAGCGACCAGATGCTCTCCGAGCTCGACGCACCCTGAGCCGGGAGCTCAGGAGTCGGCGACTACTACGAGCAAGGCGTCGGCGTCCACCTGATCTCCAGAAGCCACCGTAATCTGAGCCACGGTGCCGTCTCGCGGCGAGGTCACGGAGTGCTCCATCTTCATCGCCTCCATGATCAGGAGCGCTTGACCAGCTTGCACCACGTCGCCTTCTGCAACGCGCAGCTCGATCACTTTGCCGGGCATGGGTGCGATGCATCCGCCGGCGGGAATCACTTGCAACTTATCGGGGAAGCGGGGCTTACGTCGGAGGCCGATGTTGAAGCTGGAGGTGTGGACGTACGTCCGGTCGCCGTCGAAGCTCACGCGCGCGCTCCAGCGGTGCGAGCCCTCTTGGAGGATCAGCTGGGGTGGTTCCCAGGAAATAAGCCGAACGTCACGCGCCTCCGCGCCGGTCCAAACGGTGAATCGGTCGCGACC
>JAFDFW010000297.1 GCA_019309605.1 Deltaproteobacteria bacterium
TAGCAAGCGAGGCAAAAAGAAGGTCGAGCTCTCTGCGCCGGTGAGCCCGGTTTTGAGGTACGCCCACTCGAACCAGGCACGCTCCGAGGCGACGACGAGGTCACAGCTCATCGCGATTCCAAACCCACCTGCCGCGGCAGGACCGTCGACCGCCGCGATAAACGGCTTTGGCGCTCGCCGGATCTCGGAGATCGTGCTGTGGATGTACTCCAGGATCTGCTTGAAGATCTCCCCGTAGCCATCCTCGGACTTGCGCGCCTCTGGTTGCAAGTACCCGAGGTCGTCTTGGTCGCCGCCGTCGCGGATGTACTTCAAGTCGGCTCCACTGCAGAACACGCCACCCTCGCCTCGGATCACAACAGCGCGCACATCACGATCGCGCGCGAGCTGAAGGCCCGCTCTTCGGAAGTCTTGGGCGGTCTCCACATCGAGCGAGTTGAGCCGTTCGCGGCGGTCGATCGTGAGGATTCCCACGGCGCCTTCTCGCTCGACCCGAATGTGTTTCATCGTGTTCATCGGTCAGCAGATCCTCGGGAGAAGCTCTCCCTCCGCCTCGGCCAGCAGCCTGCTTCCGAATCCGGTATCGAGCACGACAAAGCCCGGCCTCTCGGACACGCATTCGCCGACAATTGCAGCATTTCTCCCCAGTGGGTGAGAGCGGACGGCGTCGAGGACCGCCTCGGCGCAATCGGGCCGCAAACCAAAGACGGCCTTGCCTTCGTTGGCCGAGACCAGCGGATCGATGCCTAGGAGCTCACCGACTGCGCGCACCTCTTCGCGGAGCGGAATGGCTGTCTCGTCCAGAATGATTCCCACGCCGCTCTTCTCGGCCATCTCGTGCAGTGCGCTCGACAGGCCGCCGCGTGTGGGATCCTTGAGAGCAACGACGCCCTCACCGCCAACATCGAGCGCGCGCCGCACCAGCGTGTGCACGGGCGCAACGTCGGATTCGAGGGTCGTCTCCAAGGCGAGTTCGTTGCGCGTCGCCATGATCGCGAGCCCATGGTCGCCCATCGTTCCAGTCACGAGGATCTTGTCGCCGGCGCGAAGCCCCGCGTCGGACACCAGGCGCTTGGTCAGCCCCACCCCGGTGGTGTTGAGCACCAGGCCGTCGAGCTCGCCGTGCCCCATCACCTTGGTGTCGCCAGTGACAATGGTCGTACCGGCCTCTTCACAAGTTGCGCGAATCGACTCCCAAATCCGCTTCAAATCGTCGCGTGGAAAGCCATCTTCGATAATCACCGCGCAGGTCAAAGCCAAGGGTTCGGTTGCTCCCATCATTGCGAGATCATTGACAGTTCCGGAAATCGCCAGCCGTCCAATATCACCGCCTGGAAACTCGATGGGCTGCACGACGTGAGAGTCGGTCGCGATCACCAGGTATTGATCACCGATACGAATCGCCGCGCCATCGTCCATCGCGGCAAGGCCGATTCCGTCGTCGCCGACATCGCCGAGTCCTTTGGCGAACACCTGTTCGATCAGCGCGCGCATCGAGCCGCCGCCCGTTCCATACTTGAGCGTGATCCGTTCGTCGATGAAGCGTGCGTTGCGCGTCACGCGGCACCTCGCTTCATCGAACGAAGGTCTGGGCGCCCGCCGTACTGATGCCAGATTCTACAGGTGCCTTCGGCGCTCACCATGCACGCGCCCACAGGCTTGTCGGGCGTGCACTCTTTACCGAAGAGCTGGCAGTCCGATGGGGAGGCGATACCCGCCATGATGTCGCCGCACTGACACTGCTGCACGAGCTTCGGCGGCGCGTAGCTCCAGAGCGCAGACGCGTCGATCGTGAACCGCTTCCGAGTATCGTACTTGGCAAACTCATCGCGCAGCCGGAGGTTGCCATTCGGGACGTGCGCAATACCCCGCCAGCGGCCCCCAGTGGGCCGGAAGACGCGCCAGAGGAGTTTCTGTGCATGAACGTTCCCTTCACGCGTTACGCAGCGCGGAAAGGCGTTCTCGACCCGTGGCTCGCCACTGTTGATCACCTCCAGCAGCTTCACCAACCCAGCCATCACGTCGAGCGGCTCGAAGCCGGCGATCACCACCGGCAAGCCGTGACGTTCCACGAACTTCTCGAACACCGCGGAGCCCGTGATCGTCGCCGCATGTCCTGCGGCGAGGAAGCCTTCGATCTTCGTCTCCGGCATCTCCGCTACGATTTCCATGACCGGCGGGATGTACTTGTGCGCGGAGAGCACCGAGAAATTATCCGGCGGATCATCGACCAGGATGGCGGCCGTCGCCACCGCCGTCGTTTCGAAACCTGATGCGAAGAAGACAATTTCCTCGTCGTGCTCGCGCGCCAGGTCCACCGCTTGCGTCACGCTGTACACTACGTCTACGGTCGCGCCCTCTGCCTTCGCGTCGGCAAGCGACTGCGAAGTCCCCGGGACCCTCAGCATGTCTCCGTAAGACGCGATGCGAACACCCTGCTTCGCGAGCGCAACGGCTTCGTCGACCTCTGGCACGTCGGTGACGCAAACAGGGCAGCCGGGCCCCATAATTACCTGTAATTCCTGCGGGAAAGCCGCCCGCAGCCCGAACTTCGCAATCGCCTGCTCGTGGCTTCCGCAGACGTGCATTACCGAAACCGGTGCATGGTCCGCCTCTTGGACGAGACGCTCGAGCGCGTCGCGAAGCCCGCGAGCCCGTTTCGGGTCTCGGAACTTCATCTGAGCAAACGCGTCACTGGGATTCATCGGGCGCTACCTTCGGGGAACGTGTCGCATCGGGTGCGGCCTCAAGCTCTGCGCGCACGTCGGCCGTCATCAAGTCTTGTTCGTCGGCGAGCCGAAGCAGCTCGTCATAGAGAGCCAAGGTCTCTGCCGCTTCTTCGGGCGGGATCCGACGAATCGCGAAGCCAACGTGATTCAAGATGTAGTCGCCCGGCGCGACCGGTGCGTCGCAGACCTCGAGACGAACCTCTTTCTTCACACCCCAGAAGTCCACCGTCGCGATTTGCATCTCGCGGTCGACTTCGATCACTTTGCCTGGGACACCTAAGCACATGGGGAAGCTCCTTGGGGTATCAACCTTTGTCTCCCAGAAACGCGTCCGCGATCAAGGCCTGACCGAGGGCAATTCCGCCGTCTCCAGGTGGAACTTCCCGATGCCGTAAAACCCTGATTTCATTGGCCAATTTTTGCTCTATTTTGCCCACCAAGCGCGCGTTCTGGAAAACCCCGCCTGTGAGGGCCACGGGGACGTCTCCCAACTCTGCCAGGAGAGCCTCCGCGACCTCTACCGTGACCGTCGCGACCGTGTTGTGAAAGCGCCCCGAGATGTCTCCCGGCGAGACTCCAGACAGCAGATCCTCGACGGCTGCTCGGACCGCCGGCCGCAGATCCACTTCCATGGGCGCCTCGGTTCGATCGATCGCGAATGGGTACGACTCGCGCGCCTCGTCGTTGGCCACATGATCCCAAGCGATCGCGACCTGGCCTTCGTAAGTGGACAGAGGACGGTTGAGCGCGAGGGCACCAAAGCCATCGAAGTAGCGCCCTACGCCGCGCGCTCGAGGTGAGTTCAAGTCTCGCTCGATCATCTGCGAAACGATCCGAATCGACTCCGGCGCGACATCATCAAAGAGCCGAAGCGAGTCGATGGGCGGATCCCCATCGAAGGCGTCGTGAACGAGTGCATACGCGATTCGCCAAACTTCACGCATCGCCAGGTCGCCCCCAGGCAAAGGAATCGGTCGAAACGTTGCAAGGCGCTCGAAACGACCCGTAAAACACAGGAGAAACTCAGCGCCCCAGGAGGTTCCATCCTCGCCGAAGCCGGTACCGTCATAGGCCACGCCAAGCACCGGACCGTGGACACCGTGCTCCGCCATGGCGCTCGCTACGTGCGCGTGATGATGCTGTACCCCCACCAGCGTGACGTCCTCGCGCGCTGTCGCGTACCTCGTGGATAGGTAACCGGGATGCAGGTCGTGCGCGATCACCTTCGGCCGCACCGAAAGAATGGTCTGCATTCGATCGATCGCTTCTTCGAAGAACTCGAGCGCAGCGACCGTCTCCAAGTC
>JAFDFW010000032.1 GCA_019309605.1 Deltaproteobacteria bacterium
CTACGTTCGTTGCTGTGCATCATGGGCTCCGTTCGGGCGTCAGGTACCCCGTCCGGCGATTATACAGAGATCGGGCTTGTTTCGGAATTGTTTCGCGGTTCTTGGAACCCTTGAAAATCACACAGGAATTCTTTAGGTTTCGGTCCGTCAGGAGGTTAGCTCATGCTCGAATCACAGCTGGTTTCAACGCCGACAGGCGACTCACGCGGCCCAGCGTCGGCGCCGGTCGGCGCCCTTCGTGCCTATTTCGACACGGGAGCCACGAAGCCACTGTCGTGGCGCCTCTCGCAACTCGACGCCCTCGGGCATTTCCTCATGGAACGCGAGCCGGACATCGAGGAAGCGCTTCGCGCCGACCTCCGCAAGTCGCCGACGGAGGCCTTCACTGCGGAGGTGGGGATCGCGCTCTCGGAGCTGCGATTCATCCGCAAGAGGACATCGCCATGCCAGGTCGCAGTTATATTTACAGAGAGCCGCTCGGTGTAACGCTGATCATCGGGACCTGGAACTACCCGCTCCATCTAGTGGTGATTCCATTGATCGGCGCGCTTGCAGCAGGCAACTGTGCCGTCATCAAGCCATCTGAGGTCGCCCCGAACGTCTCCGCGCTGATTGCCAAATGGCTGCCGAAGTATCTCGATAGCAAGGCCGTTCAGGTGATGGAGGGTGGCGTCCCCGAAACCGCCGCGTTGCTGAGAGAGAAGTGGGATCACATCTTCTACACCGGCAACGGCACCGTCGGCCGCATCGTCATGGAAGCGGCCGCCAAACATCTCACTCCGGTCACTCTGGAGCTTGGGGGCAAGAGCCCGTGCATTGTCGACGAGACCGCTGACCTGGACACGACCGCCAAGCGCATTGTGTACGGGAGGTTCTTCAACGCGGGCCAGACCTGCGTTGCCCCCGACTACGTGCTGGTTCACGAACACGTGCACGACGCTCTAGTCAATCGCATGTCCTCGGCGGTTCGCGAGTTCTACGGAGATGACCCTCAGCAGAGCCCCGACTTCGGCCGCATCATCAATGAGCGCCATCACGCGCGCCTGACCGGTTTGCTCAGCGGTGCGGACATCGTGGCTGGCGGTCAAACCGATGTGTCCGATCTCTACATCGCGCCGACCATCCTGAAGAACGTCAAAGAAGACGATCCCGTCATGCAGGAGGAGATCTTCGGACCCATTCTGCCGGTGATTTCGGTCCCAAGCATCGACTCTGCCATCGCGTTCGTCAGCCGGCGGGACAAGCCGTTGGCGCTCTACCTGTTCGCGCGAGACAAGGACGTGCAGAACCGCGTCCTCGCCGGCACCAGCGCCGGCGGCACGACGATCAACCACATCTTTCTTCACTTCGGCGTGCCCGACCTCCCGTTCGGAGGGGTGGGCGAGAGCGGCATGGGCGCCTATCACGGTCGCCGGTCGTTTGAGACTTTCTCGCACCAGCGCGCCGTCTTGAAGAAGCCGACGTTCCGAGATCCCCCGCTTATTTTCCCACCGTACTCGGCACGGAAGCTGCGCTGGATCAAGCGGCTCCTTTAGGGCCCGCCGCCGATGTAGAGCATGCGGCCATCGCCCTCGAGATGGCGCTTGAAGTAGAATGGGATCCGTAGGAGGTCCTTCCGAACGGCCGGGCGGATGATCGACACGAAGACGCCGTCTCCAATGTCGACGAGCGCGCCGAACGACACGAGGCTCCGGTTTCCTTTGAACGGTCGGACCTTGATGAAGCCCCAGCCGGCGCGTATGTCGTGCGCCTGCGAGTGGTCGACGCGGAACACCATCGAGTGGCCATCGGGGTCTAGGGTCGTCTGGAACACGTAGCGAACGTCGATTGGCCCCCATTGCTGGCGCATGGCCAAGTCGGCTTCGTTGCCGGCCTGGTGTTTGACGAAGCTCTCGGTCGCCAGTGGAATGAAGCGCTTGTATCTCGACAAGTCCGCGACGGCCTGCCAAGCGATGTCGACCGGCACGTCGACGATCTGCCAGCTTTGCCCGCCGATGAGCTTGAGCGAGCCTTGCTGCTCGCTCTTCTGCTTCACGACCAGCTCGCCTGACACGAGCAGCTGCTTGTCCTCGTCAGTGAGCTTGTCGTTGCTCGAAAGGGATGGGGAGGGAGCCGCGAAGGTCACCGAGAAAACACAGAGCAAGGCTAGGGCGGTGGGCAAAATTGACCACCGACTGTGTTCTTGTCTATGTCTGACGTCATTCATGCGTGCGGTCCTCGTGGTTCTGATTGTTGTCGGTGGTTTCGCGGCCGTGACTGCGGGCGCTATTCCCAATGACGGTGCGGCCCCGACGGTCATTCAGAATATTTCCTTGAATATTACATCGGCTGCGGCGGCGGAGGTAGCCGACGGCGGAGCGGAGAGCGAACTCCCCGCGTGGGTGTCGATTCTGCCGCCGCTTCTCGCGATTGCTCTGGCGTTGCTGTTTCGTCACGTTTTGCTCGCGCTCGTCCTCGGGGTATGGCTGGGCGCGTTCCTGATTTCGGGACTGTCTCCATTCGCTTCGTTCGCGCGCTTGCTCGACACGTACATCGTCAACGCGATCGCCGATCGAGGGCACGCGTCGATTCTCGTGTTCAGCCTACTGCTTGGCGGAATGCTCGGGCTGATGACGCAAAGCGGCGGCGCGAAGGGGCTCGCTTCTTGGGTGAGCACCGACGCGACGAGTCGCCGACGCGGACAACTCACGACATGGTTCCTCGGCTTGCTCGTTTTCTTCGACGACTACGCCAACTCGCTCCTGGTTGGTTCGTCGATGCGCCCTGTAACGGATCGTCTGCGCATCAGCAGGGAGAAGCTCGCGTTCCTCGTGGACGCCACCGCCGCACCAGTCGCTAGCTTGGCATTGATCTCTTCTTGGATCGGCGTCGAGGTTGGCTACATCGGAGATCAGTTCACGCATCTCGGCATCGAGCGCGACGCATACCTGACGTTCATCGAAACCATTCCTTTTCGGTTCTATCCGATTCTCATGCTTGTCTTCGTCGCGTGGATTGCATTCCGCGGACGCGACTTCGGGCCGATGCTGCTGGCGGAGCGGCGTGCGCTCGAAGAGGGCCTCGTTTCGAGGCCCGGGTCCCAGCCTGCTTCGGACTTCCACGAAGAGTCGGTTCCCGAGGAGGTCCCCGGCCGCCCCATGAATGCCTTGCTCCCGGTCGTCGCGGTCGTCTTCGTTGCTGCGGTGGGGATCTACGTCGATGGGCGGGCGAAGGTTCTGTCCTCGGGAATGGAACCATCCCTTCGCGCGATCGTGAGCGAGGCGAGCTCGAGCGCCGCGATCTTGTGGGCGACAGGGGCGGGCTGCCTCGTGGCCTTGGCGCTCTCTGTGGGGACGGGCGCGCTGTCGTTCGGCCAATCGATCGAAGCCTGGATGTCCGGCATGCGCTCGATGCTTTTCGCCGCGGTGATCCTCGTCTTGGCATGGTCCCTCGGCGCGGTCTGTCGCGACCTCGACACCGCGTCGTTTCTGATCGGAGCTGTGGGCGACTGGATCGCGCCCACTTGGATCCCGGCAACGGTCTTCCTCATGGCGGCGTTGGTTAGCTTCGCGACCGGCACTTCTTGGGGCACGATGGCGATTCTCTTTCCGCTGGTGGTGCCGCTCGCGCATGAAATGGCGCCCGGGAACGAGACGATCCTCCTCGGTACGGTGTCGTCGATTCTGGCGGGGTCGGTCTGGGGCGATCACTGCTCGCCGATCTCCGATACGACCGTTCTCAGCTCGATGGCCACCAGTTGTGATCACATGGATCACGTTCGAACACAGTTGCCCTACGCGCTCCTGATTGGCGGCGTGAGTTTGCTTTGCGCGGAGCTTCCCGTGGCTGCGGGGTGGTACGGTCCGTGGGTCGGGCTGCTGGTCGGCGCCGCCGTGATGATCGGTGCGTTCGAGCTACTTAGCCGGCCCGTGCGGCGGTAGCTGTTCGGCACTGATTTCACCCGACACGAGCTGGTCCCGGAGCCGGCGCTTGAGGGTCTTGCCGCTGGCTCCCTGAGGAAGGCTTTGGACGAATGCATAGCGCCGAGGCACCTTGTACGCCGCCAGTTGTTCGCGCGCCCACTCGTCGAGCTCTTTGGCTGTGACGTCGCCGTTCCGAACGGCCACGGCGACAATTTCTTCACCGTAGTAGTCATCGGGTTGCCCCACGACCGCGATGTCGCGGATCGCGGGGTGGTGAGCGAGGACGTTCTCGATCTCTGAAGGGTAGATGCTCGCGCCGCCGCGGAGAATCAAATCCTTGCTGCGGTCGGCAATCGTGAGGCGGCCCTCGTCGTCGACGAACCCGATGTCGCCGGTATGAAGCCAGTCTCCGCGCATCACGTGGGCCGTGGCGAGCTTCTCGTCGAGGTAGCCGGCCATCACGTTCTGTCCGCGAATTAGCACTTCGCCGTGCACACCACGGGGTAGCTCCTCACCGAAGTCGTCCGCGATCTTCAGCTCGATACCGGTCACCGGCTTGCCCGAGGACCCTGGGACCGCGTCGTCCGGCGGGGCGTTGATCGTTGTGAAGGTGGCTTCGGTGAGACCGTACCCTTGACGCACGGGCGCTCCCAAGCGCGCCTCCGCACGCAGCCTGACGTCTTCGAGCAGTGGCGCGCCCGCGCTCATGCACCATCGAAGGGAGGGCGGCGTCGGTTGGGTGTCCTCGTTTGCCCAGGCGACGAACATCGTGGGCACGCCCGGAAGCCAGGTAATGCGATGCGTGGTGCAGAGCTCGAGTGTGCGCGCCGACGAGAACTTCGGAACGAACACCGTGCTTGCACCCGCGTAGAAAGGGGCGAGCAGCGTCATGCGAATGCCATAGGAATGCGTGAGGGGAAGGGTGCCGAGGATCCGATCGTCTTCAGTTAGCCGTAGTGTCTGCTCCACGAGCGCCTGCGTGTGCGCGCCGAGTGATCCATGCGTGATGCACACGCCTTTGGCGGCTCCGGTCGTTCCCGAGGTGTACAGGAGCATCGCAAAGGAATTGGGCGAAGCGTCGCACGGCGGGGCCTCGCCGCTGGCATTCGCGATCGCGTCTGCGATGAGCAGGACCTCGGAGGACGTCCCTGCGCGCGCTTTGCTCGCATGTGCGACGGCGGATCGTTCGGCGTCCGTCAGAAGTGCCTTGCAGCCTGCATGCTGCAGACGGAACGCGATTTCGTGAGCCGTCGACATGACCGAGATCGGAAGCGTCGTGCAGCCGGCATACACGGCCCCAAACCAGGCGGCGACGAAATCCATGCCGTTGGCCGTGCAGATGGCAACGCGATCGCCGGCGCCGAGGCCGCGGTCGAGCAGATGCCCCGCCACCCGGGATGCTTGGCGGTCCAGTTCCTCATAGCTGAATGCGAGATCATTGCGCCCGGAGTCCACGATGCCGGTTCGCCCCGGGTCTTGCTGCGCCCAGCGATGCAGGAAGCTCCCGACGTTAGCGTTCATCACCGAGAACCTAGCATGAGAGGCAGGGCTGGACGCAGCCAGGCCTCGCGTTACTCTTCGTCGCATGCCCAAAGCAAAAGCGATTCGCATTCGTGAGCCCGGAGGGCCCGAGGTGCTCGGGGTAGGCGAGATCGACCTGCCCGAACCGGGGCCGTCGCAGGTGATGGTCGAGGTCGCGGCTGCCGGGCTCAACCGCGCCGATTGCCTGCAGCGCCGCGGCTTCTATCCGGCTCCTCCTGGAGTTCCCGCCGACGTGCCCGGTCTCGAGTTTGCCGGAGTGATCGAATCGGTCGGTGAGGCGGTTAGCGCATGGAAGCCCGGCGACCGTGTCATGGGGATCGTCGGTGGAGGATCGATGGCGACTCGCGTGCTGACCGAGAGCGCCGAGCTGATGCCGGTTCCGAACGAGCTATCACTGGAGGAGGCCGCGGCCGTTCCGGAGGTGTTCCTGACCGCGTACGACGCGATCGTGCTCCAGGGCAACTTGCAGGCTGGGCAGTCAGTGCTGTTGCACGCGGTCGCGAGCGGCGTGGGCACAGCCGGTATTCAGTTGGCGTCTGTGATCCGCGCGACCTCGATCGGCACATCACGCACCGCCGACAAGCTCCCACGATGCACCAAGCTCGGCTTGAACCATGCCGTGCTGGTCGAAGACGGCAAGTTCGCCGAGGCCGTGCTCGCAGCCGCTTCGAATGGCGTCGATGTCATCCTAGACACCATCGGCGCAGCGTACCTCGCACAAAACGTCAAAGTGATCGGCAAGCAGGGCCGCATCATCGTCATCGGCCTGATGGGCGGCGTGAAGGGCGAGCTCGCACTCGGCACTCTGCTCGCCAAACGCGCGTCGATCCACGGATCGGTCCTCCGCAGCCGCTCAGCCACGGAGAAGGCCGATCTCACCAACTTATTCACCGAACAGATGCTCGGCCGTTTCGCCAACGGAGAGCTGAAGCCGATCATCGACGACGTCTTGCCAATGACCGACATCCAAACCGCCCACGAGCGAATGGACGCCAACCAAACCTTCGGCAAACTGGTCCTCACTTGGTAGCGATGGGGTTTCTCATAGGATTAAGGGCAAGGACGTCATCCGCGCCGCCTCTCCGCACATCGACTTCTACCTAGGAGAACGGCTCGGGATGGGCAGCACAGCGATTGGGCCGGCGCCTAGCCGTATATGGACGTGTAGAGCCGTGGCGACGGGGCGCCCGATCGCGAGCACGCCCGTCGCGGGCCGTTCTCCGGTGCCGCGGTTGACCTTTAGAGCTTCAGGGCGCGTTTGACGTAGTTTGGGAGGGCGAAGACGGCTTGGTGGAGGTCTTCGTTGTAGGCCTTGCAGCCTTCGACGATGGCCTGTTGGCGTTCTGGATTTGGTCGGAGGGGCTCACCGGTGTTGGAGCACCAGGTCCAGCTCCAGGTTCCGGTGCCGTAGAGGGGGACAGGGCCTAGGTAGGGGTGGACCTCGGAGAACAGCTTGCGGAGCGTGTGTTGGATTTCGACGAAGATGTCCATCATCAGGAGGGGCGACTCGCTTTGCAACGCCATGACGCCTTCTTGGGAGAGCATGCGTTTGCAGCCTCGATAGAAGCTTTCGTCGAAGAGGACAGCGCCTGGGCCGATCGGATCGGTTCCGTCGAGCAAAATGACGTCATACTTTTCGTCGGTGCTCTGTTTCACGTAATCGATGCCGTCGATGAAGCGGAGGTCGAGGCGTGGATCGTCCCACGCGGTGCCGATGCCGGGCAGGTACTGCTTCGACGCCTCGACTACCATCTCGTCGATCTCGATCAGCACGCATTCCCTCACGTCGGAATGTCGAAGGACCTCGCGGACGGTGCCGCCATCGCCGCCGCCGATGACGAGGACGCGCTCGATGCTTGGTGCGGTCGTCAGCGCGGGGTGTGCGAGCATTTCGTGATAGAGGAACTCGTCGTACTCGCTCGTCATGAAGACATTGTCGATGACGAGGACCCTGCCGAACCCAGTCGTGTCGATCACTTCGATTTTCTGGAATGCGCTCTGCGCGGAAAACAGGGTCTCCTTGACCAGGAGGCCGAGCCGGGTGTGGTCGTCAAGGGTTTCGTCATACCAAAGGCCCATCGGTTCCTCGCTACAGGCCTAGCTGAAGTTGCCGGTCACGCATAGCCCCGAGCTCCAGGGGCTGCTGTTGCTGCGCCAAGAGCAGCTCGGTGCTCTGGTGTCCGAGCGCGGCTTCGGCAGAGTTCCGCGCGAGTCGAGGTGAGTTGTTGGTTTCCGAAAGATGCATCAACACGACGCGCTTTGGCGCGTGTGCGAGCCCGGCCAGCACGTCCCCGGCCTGGCCGTTCGACAGGTGGCCGAGCGATCCAGCCACACGTCGTTTCAGCATGTCAGGGTAGGGACCCGTTTCGAGCATGTCCGGGTCGTGGTTGGCCTCCAGCAGGAGGGTTTCGCAGTCACTGAGGAAGGTGCCGAGCCCTTTGGGAACGTGCCCGAGATCGGTTACCAGACCTACGGTGGTAACTTTCGTTTCGAACATGAGCGCGACCTGAGGTGCGTCATGCGGAACCGACCGTGAGTGGATCGTGATGTCACCGACGACGAAACGCCGGCCCACTGTGAATGTTTCGGCCTGCACCGCCGGCTTCAAGCGAATTGATGGCATCGTTGCTTCGCTTGCGCGAACGGGACAACCGAAACGGGTGGCATAGGTCGATGCATGCGCCGCATGGTCGCCATGGCTGTGCGTCACGACGAGGGCGGCGATGTTCTCCGGGGCTTTGCGGCCGACGGCAGCGAATCGCTGAACGAGTTTGCGGTGCGAAAGACCGGCGTCGACCAGGACGCTGGTCGTACCAGACTCTAAAAGAAGCGCGTTCCCCTCGCTCCCGCTTCCAAGGATCGTCACCCTCACGCGCAAGCTAGAGCACAGCCTGAATCGCTTGGCAAGACTCTTAGCTTGCAACTGCGGGTTTTAGGCGCGAGAGTTCGGCCGTGGGCGACACGGAACTGGAATACGACAGTGTTCTCCTGGTGTCCTTTGGGGGGCCGGAACAACGCGCGGACGTCATGCCGTTCTTGGAGAACGTGGGCCGAGGCAAGAACATCCCTCCGGAGCGACTCAAGGAAGTCGCGACGCACTACAATCACTTTGAAGGCAAGAGCCCGCTCAATGACCAGAACCGCGCACTGATTGAGGCACTCGAAGAGGAGCTCCGCAGCAACGAGATCGACCTCCCGGTGTACTGGGGAAACCGCAATTGGGACCCGTTCATCCTGGAAGCGCTTCGTCAGATGCGCGACGACGGGAAGAAGCGCGCTCTCGCGTTCGTCACGTCGGCGTACAGCAGCTACAGCGGATGCCGGCAGTATTTGGAGAACATCGAGAAGGCCCGTGAAGAGCTCGGCGAAGGCGCGCCCGTCGTCGACAAGCTGCGCGCGTTCTACAATCACCCAGGCTTCATCGAAGCTAACGTGGATCGCCTGCTTGCGGCCCTCGAGACCCTACCCAAAGAGCGCCGAGAATGTGCCCGGGTCGCGTTCAGTGGGCACAGCATTCCCATCGCGATGGCCGAGACCTCCGACTACGCCGAGCAACTCGAGGAGACGGCCCGCTTGATCGCAGAGGGCGCCCGCCACGACCGTTGGCAGCTGGCCTATCAGAGCCGCAGTGGAGCGCCCCACGTTCCCTGGCTTGGCCCGGACGTCCTCGAGCATCTCGACGCCCTTTCGCAGATCAACGTGAAAGACGTGGTGGTAGCGCCGATCGGGTTCTTGTCGGACAACATGGAGGTGATCTGGGATCTCGACCACGACGCCCGGGACTACGCCAACGAGCTTGGCATCACCCTCACGCGGGCGCCCACGGTGGGGACGCACCCGGCGTTCGTTTCGATGATACGCGAGCTGATCGAGGAGCGCCTTGGCAAGGTCGCGGTGCGCCAGTCATTGGGCAAACGGGGCCCGCACCGCGACGAGTGCTCGACGGATTGCTGCCCGTACCAGCCGCGTGTGTCGCGGCCGCCTGAACCGGCTTGAGCGGCCGCTGACTATTCCGGGTCTTTGAACGAAGGCGCGCGCTTCATCATGTTCGCCTGCACCGCCTCGGTTTGGTTGGGGCCGCCGAGCAGGCTGACTTGAAGTGCGGTTTCGAGCTTGAGCGCGTCGGCGCGCGACATGCCCACCGCGTCTCTTAGGAGCGCTTTGCCCGCGCGGATGGCGTGCGGCGATTTGGTGGCGATCAGCTTGGCCGTTTCGACCGCGTCGGCGAGCGGGTCGTCCGAGACCTTGGTGGCGATCCCGAGGTCGACAGCCTCGGTGCCGGAGAGAATGCGCCCCGTGAACGTCAATTCCTTCGCAACATCGATGGGCACGAGCCGCAACAAGGTCTGCGTGATGCTCATGTCGGGGATCAACCCCCACTTGATCTCCATGACGGAAAACTGAGCATCGGCGGTGACGTAGCGCAGGTCGGCGCCGAGGGCGATCTGGAGCCCGCCGCCAAACGCGAAGCCGTGGACCGCGGCGATGACCGGAACCTTCACCTCTTGCCAAATCCATGCGGCGCGCTGCGCCATGTTGGCGGGGCTCTCTTCGCTCCGCGCGAGCAGCTCTTGCATCGAGTCCGGTGAGCCGAGGAAGGAGGCGAAATCGAGCCCGGCGCAGAAGGCTTTGCCCTCGCCGTGCAGCACGACCGCTCGGATGCGGTTGTCTGCGATGATCCGCTCGCCGGTCCGGATGAGCCCGCGGAACATATCGGCGTCCAAGGCATTGCGCTTTTCCGGGCGTGACATTCGAACCGTTGCGACGGCACTGTCGATGGTGAGCTGGACTCGATCGGACATGCAGACCCCCTAACTGAATACGACGGTCTTGTTGTCGTAGACGAGGATTCGGTCGTCAAGGTGCAAACGGACGGCGCGCGCCAACACGACCTTTTCCAGGTCTCGCCCCTTGCGCACGAGGTCCTCGACAGAGTCGCTGTGTGAGCACCGCACGACGTCTTGCTCGATGATCGGACCGTCATCGAGCTCCGCCGTAGCGTAGTGGGCGGTGGCGCCTATCAGCTTGACGCCTCTTTCGAACGCACGGTGATAGGGCTTGCTGCCCATGAATGCGGGCAGGAACGAATGGTGAATGTTGATGACCTGGCCCTCATAGCTCTTCAGAAAATCATCGGTGAGAATCTGCATGTATCGGGCGAGCACGACTAGGTCGACGTCAGCTTCCCGCAACAGCTCTAGAGCTTTGTTCTCTTGGGCGCGCTTCGTCTCTTTGGTGATCGGCAGGTGGTGGAAGGGGATCCCGAATTGCTGCGCCACCGGCTCGAGGTCCGGGTGGTTGCTGATGATCATCGGGATTTCGGTGGACAGCTCACGACCGCGTTGCCGCAGCAGCAAGTCGTACAAACAATGGTCGTACTTCGAAACGAAGATGGCAGTCTTCGAGCGGCGATGGCCGTTCGTGATGCGCCAGTCCATGGAGAAGCGCGCCGCGACCTCCGAAATCGCCGTCTCTAGACTCGTGCGGTCTGTGTGCAGTTCGGAGAGATCGAACTTGATGCGCTGGAAGAACTGGCCGGCCACCGGGTCGGTATGCTGGTCGGCGTCGAGGATGTTGGCGCCGTGCCCATAGAGAACCTGCGCAAGCGCAGCGACGAGGCCTTTGCGATCAGGGCAGCAGACGAGCAGGGTGGCGGTTTGTTCCACAGCTAAGTGTTTAGCTGCTGAGGGAGCGATCGGCCACCGCCCGCCCGGCTACCTGCTCAACCGCTCCATGGCATCACCGAAGATGTAGACGAGCTGCAGAACGCCGGCGGTGGTGCCGAGCACGGCGCCGGCGGCGATCAATTTCCACTCATCGTGCCGGAACGCCGGCCTCAGCACCCCTTCGTAGCTCTCACGGTCCAGGGCTTTCATTCGGCGCTCGAGCTCCCCTTGAAGGTCCACGGACTCGCCGGCGAAAGTATGAAAGAACCCGCCCGGCTTCGGCCACTCGGTTTTGATTCGCTCGAGGAGCTCGGCTCGGAGGGCAGGGCGCTTCTCTTCCGGCAAGACCAGCTTGGCCATCGGGTGGGCTTCGTACTTCGCGATCAGGTCGCTGATGCGCTGCTCCACGATTTCGTTCATCCGTGTTGCGCCATCGCCCTCCATGACCGTGGCCACGATGTTGTCGGCGTTCAGCACGCGCGTTGCGACTATCCTACCGAACGCTTCTGTGAAACAAGCCTTGCACCGTCATCAGGCCGATCTTCACGGGCTCACGCGGAGAGAATACCAACCTGATCGCGATCCAGTTGGTCAGATATCCGACGCCGAACCCGGCCGCGGGAAGGATCCAAGGCGCGGGATAGAGGACCCAGATGACCATCTGGAACACCCCGAACAGGAAGCCGAAGTAGAGTCCA
>JAFDFW010000298.1 GCA_019309605.1 Deltaproteobacteria bacterium
ATCGACCACGGCCCTTCGAAGGATTTCATCGCTCATCGCACGTTGATGGAAGCCGGCATTCCCGGATTCGAAAACGTTGCCAACCTCGACGAAGTTCCAGCTCGGGGCGCGCAGGTCATTGCGCTACCCATGAAGATCGCTGGCGGCTCCGGTGGCCCCCTGCGAATCGTCGCTATCGTCCGCAGCGCGCAGTGCAAATGACTGTACCAGCCAGGCTGTCGATCCCCGAATACGAGCGGCTCAATCACCGCGACGTATCGCTCGGGAACCACAGTATCCACTACCTCGACGAAGGTGAGGGGTTTCCGTTGGTGCTCGTCCATGGAAGCCCCACCACCTCTGCTCTTTGGCGGCACCAAATCCCAACGCTGTCGAAGCGGTTTCGGGTCATCGCGCCGGATGTGCTTGGCTTCGGTCGATCGGTTGCACCGGACGAAGGGGGCTCGTTCGCCAAGCAGGCGGACGCGTTGCGCGCGCTCCTCGATTATCTGCACATCGACCGCTACAGCTTCGTCGGCCACGATTGGGGCGGACCGGTCAGCACAGCGTGCGCCGCTCAACGTCCGGACCAGATTCATCAATGGGTGTTGATCAACACGACGTTTCGTCCCACCTACCAGCCACCTTGGTACTGGAAGCCCTTTACGGCGCGACTCACCGGGCACCTCCTGCTCATCCGAGCCAACCTCTGGGGCCGCAAGCTCTCCAACATGATGAGAGCGGCTTCTGATCCGGCAATTGGGGAGCACTACCTCGAAGCCAGTCAGCCCGTCGGCAACCGGCGCACCTTTCTCCGGCTCGAGCGATTGGAAGGCTATCCCGCTCTCATGCAGCAGGTTGTCGACGCGCTGCCGTCGTTGCCGAAGGCACCGCTGATCCTCTGGGGCACCCACGACGCGTACTTCCGAAACGAGCACAGTGAGCTGAAGGCACTGTTACCCGAAGCCCGCCTAGTGATGCTCGATGGTGGTGGGCACTTCCCACAAGAAGACGCCCCGGACACGGTGACCGCCGAGCTGAACGCATACCTCGCCCCGCTCGGTCTCCCATCCTGAGCGATAACCCGACCCGCACAACCCCACCCCGGTTGGCGGTGGCACGCAGCTCATCGCCCGCCGGTAGGGCGAGAGGCGTCGTATCCGCTCAGCGCCAAGCACCCGCCACGTGCGGCGTCCGAGTTCTTGGGGAAGCACGGTGCTGCCAGGCACGATGAAGCGGGGTTGTGTCATACGGGGCTGGGGGAGCACGAAGTGGGCCAGGTCGTGACCGTGTCATTTCAGCGCTTTGCCCTGTGGCGCCTGGCGGATATCCTTAAGTCCGGTGATGAACGCCAACGTCGGCGAGGTTGCCTCGGGGTGAGCGCTACAGGTCTTCGGGCGCCCAGGTCGGTGTGATGCCGTCGAAGGGCACGCCGTCCCAGAACGCACGCTCTTCGCCATCGGGATCCTCCGCGACCGCGCTGGTGGCCTCCGCATCGGTCGTGTCGAACATCATCGTCGCGCGGGTGCTCGCTTCGTACGCCGGCCAATTTGGCATGTTCGCGTGATTCGGGTCGCCGGTCTTCGCGAACGCGAGCCAAGCGTCCATCATCTGCTCGGTCAGCGCCTGCGGAAGCGGGTCGGGCCCGTAGATGTCGAGCCAGCCTTCGTTTCCGCTGCCAAACATGAAGCCGAGCTCGGAGGCATGCATGGCGCCGAGGTCTTCTTCCGGCAACACGGGAGCGGGCGGCGGCCAGTCAAACCGGTAGAGGAAGGTATTGTTCGGCTGGTGGGTAAGCTGCGCCTCGGCCAAGCGAATCGCTGGCAGGCGGAAGAAGATGTCCGATCCCGCGGCGTGCGTGATCACGCCGGGCTCTGCGCCGGGGCGGGTCGACTCGTAGAGATCGATCACGTCGTCGACGGTCTTCCCTTCGGGAATCGCTCGCTCGGCGTAAGGGAGGAACGCCACGATGGCGTCAAAGGAGATGTCCGCGAGGATGTCGACGTAGAGAATCCAGAGACGCGTTTCGTCTCTCGTCGTTCCCGTCAGCAGCGGAACGTCTGCCGCGCTACCGTCTGCGATCGCTTGGATGGGCCCCTTCAGAAAGATCTCCCCATCGACGACGCTCCCGAAGAGCGAGTCTTCGATGAACGCGTCGGCAATCAGGAGATCTTGGGCGTCGCGAAGCTCTTGCATGCTGAGGTCGACGAGTTCATCGACACTCGTGACCCCGGCCATCGTCATGAGCTTGTCCGAGACCGCCTTAGCGTATTGGGGATCGCGGGCTGTGCTGCCGGCTCCACTCTGTGCGATCGCCTTGTGGAATAGACCCTTCGCGCTCGGCATGGCCATCAACGCGGTCGCGCTCATTCCGCCCGCCGACTCTCCGAAGAGGGTCACGTTGTTGGGGTCGCCGCCAAAGGCTTCGATGTGATCGCGCACCCACTCGAAGGCGAGCTTCTGATCGAGGAGACCCGCGTTTCCGCTGCCAGGGATGCCCTCGAGGTGGCTGAAGCCGAAGACCCCGAGTCGGTACTCCATGCTCACGACGACGACGTCACCACGCGCAGAAAGATGCGCGCCGCTGTAGAGCGGGTCCTCGGTGCCTTCATAGATCCAGCCACCGCCGTGCACCCAAACCATCACGGGGCGCTTCTTGTCGTCGGCCGACGGAGTCCAGACGTTGAGAGTGAGGCAGTCCTCGCTTTGATCGCCGTAGTGAGTGCCCGTACCCGAATCCGCGGGTTGCGGACAGGCGGGCCCAAACTCGCTCGCATCGACGGGGCTGTCCCAGGCGTCGATCGCGACCGGCGGCTTGAAACGGAGGTCGCCCACCGGCGGCTCCGCGAACGAAAGCCCGAGGAACGCGACGACGCCTTCGTCGATCATCACGCCGTTCGCCACGCCAAGCGTGGTCTCCGCAGTCGTTACAGGCGCCGCTGCAGACTGGCTCGTGGTGCTGGCGCAACCGACAACGGCGAAACCGACAACGGGGGCCAACACCCAAGTAGCGAAGCTCGCGAATCGCATCATCCACTCCTCCATCGAAATCGACATCGGTATAGCCTTGACGACCGACAAACGCACGAGCGAGCGGAGAATCTGCCGAAGACCTTTAGCTCTTGTGGTTGCTGGTGGTAAATCGCGCCGCATGAGGGGGACACGAATCACGGCTTTGCTCGCCCTGGGCCTGCTGATGGCGATGGGCTCGGCCTGCAAGAAGTGAAGCGGCTTGGTCGCCTAGGTGATCGAATCGATCAGGCCCCATTCGAGCGCGGTCGGGGCCGAGATGCGTTCGGCCGAGAGGCACAGATAAGCCGTGCGCTGACGCCCGATGCGGCGCAGGATACTGACCGTTCCCCCCGCCCCCGGTATCAGGCCCATGGTGAGCTCCGGGAGCTGGAAAAAAGTGTCTTCGGCGGCAATGATGCGATGGGCAAACGCGGGTAGCTCGATTCCTGAGCCGATGCAGGCGCCGTGTACATGACACTCGATCCGGGAGGCCTGTTCGTGCATCAAGAGGCCAACATGGCGGGAGAAGCGAATGAGATGGGCGCGTGCCGGGTCCTCTGCCAGGCCGAACTCCGCCAGATGCCCTCCCGTGCAGAACCCGGGACCTTCGCCTGAAAGGATCGCTTTCGTAAGCCGCGGATCGGCCGCCAGCAGGTGCAGCCCCTCGGTGAGGCCATCGCGCATCGCCATCGAAAACGCATTGTGGTGCTGCGGCATGTTCAGAACCAGCTTCAGGATGTCTCCCTCGCGCGTGATCCGGACCGCGGAGTCAGAGGAAGGAGCGGGTGCTGGCGTATGACCACGCTCTTTCAGGTGGGCGCGGAACTCAGCGCTTCCCTGAAGGGTCGCGTAGGCCAGCGATTCCGCCAACAGCCCGTTCGGAACGCTGCTTTGTTCGTTGTGACGCAGCAACTGTACCAGAGTGGTGGCCGCCAGCGGGTGGGCCTCGATGTTCCGGATAAGAGGCTCTGCGTCCTGCAAGCGCTCGACCACCACGTCGGTTGCGCGAGCAAGAGCTGCATCG
>JAFDFW010000918.1 GCA_019309605.1 Deltaproteobacteria bacterium
TTTTCCTGCGTTTTGTGGGGGATGTCGCCGGAATCTTTGGGTGGATGGTGTTTGTGGTCACCAAAGGGGCAGACACGCTCGATTGCGTCCTCGATCCGAGCTTTACTGTAATTGGTGGGGACGATTGTGAAGTGGATGGGCGCACTGCTTGCCTTGCTCGCGGTGATTGGGCTGGTGGCTGCCTCGAGGAGCCTCTCATGCGCGGAGGTCGACTACAGCGGCGGGACGCTTGTGGACTGCGAGTCCATGTCGATCTTCCAACCGAGCATCCGTGAACGCGATGCCGAGTCGGAGGACGGGGTGCTGGCTTCAATTCCACTGCCGCCGTCGGTGATGGGTTTTCTTGGCGCGATGTACCACGGTAACTGCAAGACTACCGAAGTGGCCGAAGGGCAATGGACGGTGTGCAATGACGGGTTCTCGATGCTCGAGCGCGATGGCGCGGTGGCAGCCTGGGCGCTTGGTTTGCGTCCTGGGGAAGAGCGATTCCGGAACGCGAACGCGACCGACGAGCTGGAAGACGACGACATGGGCGCTAGCCTCGACTGCGGCCCTTTTGACTGCGCCGATTACTTGGTCAGTACCGAGAATCCTGAAATACGGGCCTACGTCGATTCGCTCTCGCCGAGGGATCGAGCGCGCCTCCGAGACAACATCGACGCGTGGAAGCGCGAAGAGATCGAGCGTGATCTGGTGCAAGCGCGGGCGGAGAATACGGCGCTACACGAACGCCTGAAGGAAATGGAAGCGTACGAGGCGCAGCTCGAGCGGGCGGAGCCGCTGGCGCGGGTTGATCCGGGGTCTATGGCGCAAGGCCAGCCTGAACGCTGAGCGGGGCCGTCCGCGTTGACCCTCCGCGGAAACGCGGTAGTAGCCAATCTCTGCAACAGAGAGGCGGTGACAACATGCGCGTGATGAAACTACCGGTCTTTCGGGGTGCCCTGGTCTGCTTCCTCGTGCCCCTCTTCTCCCTCTTCTCCCTCTTGGGCTGCACCACGGATTCAGATCCGGGGGATGAGCAGGACAAGTCGCTTCGCATGAATGAGATTCAGGTGCTGGGGACGCACAACAGTTATCACATCCAACCTCGGGACTCGATTCTGGAGGGGCTGGCGACCTTTGACTCTCAGGAGCTTGCAGACAGTCTGGAATACACGGCGTTGCCGTTGAAAGAGCAATTTGACCGCGGCGTTCGACAGCTCGAGATCGACATATTCGCCGATCCGGAGGGAGGGCTGTACGCCCTTCGCCGCCTTCGCCGGGGCCTCATCGTGGTCAATGAAGACCCCGTCTCCGGCATCCCGGAACTGGACGAGCCAGGCCTGAAGGTCTTGCACGTTCAGGACATCGACTTCGAAACCCACTGCCTGACATTCGAGGCCTGCTTGACCACGCTGAAGGAATGGTCCGACGCCAATCGTGGGCACCTGCCCATCATGGTCGTCGTCGACACCAAGGATGATGTCATTAGCGACCCGCTCAATCTGGGCTTCACCATCCCGCTGGAGTTCGGCCCCGACGAGCTGGCTGACATCGATAGAGAGATCCTGGCAGTATTCCCCCCTGCTCAACTCATCACGCCCGATGATGTGCGCGGCGAGCGTGACACTCTGGAAGAGGCCGTGTTGAATGATGGCTGGTTGACGCTTGCCGAGGCCCGGGAACGGTTCATGTTCATCCTTCTGAACAGGGGCGCCTCGCGGGACCACTACATTGACGGGCACCCTTCCCTCAGAGGACGCGTGATGTTCGCGGAGGTCGCTCCGGGGCAGCCGGAAGCCGCATGGTTCAGGGTGGACAACTCGCTGAACGACGGAGAGGAACTCCGCGAGCTGGTTGCCGCCGGATACTTGGTGAGAACCCGCGCGGACGCAGACACGCAACAGGCACGCGAAGACGACTATTCCTTACAGGAAGCAGCCTTTGCCAGTGGCGGCCACACCGTCAGCACGGACTACGTGGTTCCCAATCCCGACTTCGGCACCGATTACTCGGCAGCCGTGCCGGGTGGATACGTTGCGCGATGCAATCCGATTTCGGCTCCCG